>NZ_SGXU01000198.1:491-759 GCF_005435015.1 Halorubrum sp. SP9 | reverse complement strand
GCTCGACCTCGACGAACTCCTGGCCGTCGCGAAGCTCCGCCGCGATCACGTCGGCGGCGCAGTCACGCTCGGCCCAGTTCGCCGCGCGACCGAGTAGTGCGGCGAGATCGTCGACGCTGTCCGTCGTGAACTGCGGATCTTCCCGCTTCTGTTGCTCACTCATCGTTTGCTCCACGGCCGGGTCCGCTAACCGGCGCGACGACCACGGCGGCGTTGTCGCGATTGCCGAAGAACGGTGCGTCCGGACGAAGCGCCAGCAGCGGGCTGT
>NZ_SGXU01000198.1:0-481 GCF_005435015.1 Halorubrum sp. SP9 | reverse complement strand
ATCGTCGCCATTCGGTGGGTCAACGAGGCAAATGTCCACCTTCTCCCAGTCGAGCGTCTCTATTAATTCGAGACCCTGCTTGAGGTACTCCACGTTAACGGTCGTCTCTCGGCGTTCGAGGTCTCCCCAGTCGGTTGAGTCGATTCCGACCACTGACAGCTTATCGGTTAGTGACGCGCCCTGTTCAACTCCCGCGCCGTAGTCCTCACTGTCGTCGGTAGTGTCGCTCATGGTCTCGTTGGTAGTCTCGTCAGTCATCAGCCGGTACCTCCAGGTCCCCACCCGCATCCGGGGTCGGTGTCTTCGACGCCGTCGTCGCGTGACGCCGAGCGTGTTCGCCGTGGTCGACAACCTCGATATTCTCGCCTCGGTTGTCCCACTTCAGTCCGTTCTCGTGGTGGACGTCCGAGCCGTCGAGGTCCGCAAAGATCGCCCACAGCGGCGTCGACACCGAGTAGCACTCGACGATCGCCAGCAGCCG
>NZ_SGXU01000197.1:0-759 GCF_005435015.1 Halorubrum sp. SP9 | reverse complement strand
TACCGCCTGAACTCATGCGAGTCGTGGCGCGTCAGCGCCAATGAATGTGGCTCGGTCTGTTAGTTCTCGTGGGCTTAACACCTCGTTGCCTCGGTGCGTACACCCCGAGTCTATCGAACTCGTCTTCTACGAGTGACCTCTGTGGTACCTCTTTTCCATGTGGGTTTCGAGCTTAGATGCGTTCAGCTCTTACCCCGTGTCGCGTGGCTACTCGGCAGCTGCCCTTCCGGACAACCGATACACCAGTGGCGACCAAACGTAGTTCCTCTCGTACTATACGTTCGTTCACGTCAGGTACCTCACACCCCCAATAGATAGCAGCCGACCTGTCTCACGACGGTCTAAACCCAGCTCACGACCTCCTTTAATAGGCGAACAACCTCACCCTTGCCCGCGTCTGCACGGGCAGGATGGAGGGAACCGACATCGAGGTAGCAAGCCACTCGGTCGATATGTGCTCTTGCGAGTGACGACTCTGTTATCCCTAAGGTAGCTTTTCTGTCATCTACGGGTCCCATTCCGGAACCTCGTAGGTTCGCTAGACCACGCTTTCGCGTCAGCGTTCCTCGTTGGGAAGAACACTGTCAGACCATCTTGTGCTCTTGCGCTCTTCGCCGGATTCCCGACCCGGCTGAGATGATCTTCGGGCGCGCTCGATATCTTTTCGAGCGCGTACCGCCCCAGTCAAACTGCCCGGCTACCGGTGTACTCCTCCCGGAGTGAGAGTCGCAGTCACCGACGGGTAGTATTTCAATGCTG
>NZ_SGXU01000196.1:0-761 GCF_005435015.1 Halorubrum sp. SP9 | reverse complement strand
GGAAGCGCAGATGGAGAAGCTCGAAGACGCGATCGAGCGGGCCCAGGGATAGCGCCCGCGCGATGAACCGGTGTATTGATTTACGACAGCGTTCGATACCTCACCGTTCGTGACTGACAGCACAGAGAGTCCCGACCTGAGCCGGCGGGGCGGGCTCACACGACTGAAGGAAGGAACCTACGGCGGCCTGTTCGCGGCGTGCGCGGCGATCACGCTGCTCACGACGGCCGCGATCTTCGTCACCCTCCTGTCCGACGCGGTGGTGTTCTTCCGGGCGATACCGATCACCGAGTTCCTCACCGGCACCAACTGGAGCCCGAACCCGGCCGGCGGCGGGCAGGTGTTCGGGATCGTCCCGCTGCTGATCGGAACGATCACGGTGACGATCACCGCGGCGTTCATCTCCATCCCGATCGGGACGCTCACCGCCATCTACCTCAGCGAGTACGCGACCCCGAACGCCCGGTCGATCCTGAAACCCCTCCTCGAGATCCTCGCCGGGATCCCGACGGTCGTGTACGGCTACTTCGCGTTGGTGTACGTCACGCCCGCGCTGAAGGCGACGCTGTTCCCGGAGATGAGCACGTTCAACGCGCTCGCGGCGTCGATCATGGTCGGGATCATGACGATCCCGATGGTGTCGTCGATCTCCGAGGACGCCATGAGCGCGGTGCCGGACGAACTGCGCCAGGCCGGCTACGGGCTCGGCGCGACCAAGTTCGAGGTGTCGACGGGCATCGTCGTCCCGGCGTCGATCTCCG
>NZ_SGXU01000195.1:0-764 GCF_005435015.1 Halorubrum sp. SP9 | reverse complement strand
TCATACGCGGTCGTTCATACGGACGGCATATGGGTGTGTCGATGGTGGTTTACGTCGATTGTGGAATATTAGGAGATATTTTCAATTGTGATTGTCGTCGTAGTACCGTCATCGAGTCTCAGCGTAATTGTTACGTTATCGCCGGACATGTCTCTAGATTTAATTTTTCCAGAATTGCCAGGCGATCTGCTAAACTGTTGTAGATTGAACTTTTCCGTCGATCCCTGAGCTACTACCGCGTTCGTATCAAGATCAGTTATCCCTGCTGCACCAATGAGTAAGGCCTGCCCGGATGGAAGATTAAGATCGCCGCCAGCACCATTAAATTCGCTATTACCGTCGTTATTCACCCTGTCCGCTTGCTCATCTGTGGTACTGTCAACTCTGATCCCAGTAATTGTTACATCGCCGCTCCCGGTGTTTTCGAGTTCAAAAGCTATCCTACCATTATCATCGGTGTCGGTGCCAGTTCCAGTGACATACTTGAGTTCCGGGTCGCCTCCGGGAGAAGTATCTCCACCGTTACCACCACCAGCACCGGCACCGCCCCCGGTTACAGGCCCGACGTTATCTTTCACCGTCTCACCGCTCGGTTCTGACTGTATACCCACGGAGTTCACGGTGACGTTATCTGGGCTATCAACCTGAAGCAGCAGGGCCGAGACCTCACTCGACGTGGGGTACGCACTGTCATTCACCCCCTGGTACGTGACCGAGCCGTTCTCGATCGACTCCCGAACCACCCCTCGGTCGTCGGGAGCCGG
>NZ_SGXU01000194.1:0-766 GCF_005435015.1 Halorubrum sp. SP9 | reverse complement strand
CAGCGCCCACATGAACGGGATTCCCTGTATCTCCCCGATCACGACTCGGTTCAAACAAGAGCATGAAGCGCGGCTCACGGGCATCGTTGATCAGTACGACATCCCCGCGGTGTACTTCCTCCAGGACGCCGACCCAGCGTCCATCAGCGAGCGGAACCTCTCGGACGAACAGGAGCGCTCCGTTGAACGGCAGATGGCGATTCGGGAGTTGTTCACCAAAAACTCGCTCCCAGGCAACGACGTAGTCACCCACGAGGCGTTCGTTGCGGCCGCCGAGAACGGCGAGACAGAGAAGCTCGAAACACTGGCCGACCAACTTGCGGTCGCGCCGTCGTCCGACCCGGACGAACCGGCTGATGAGAAAGAGTCCCTGAGTGTCGAGGAAGTGCCGTTCGGCTTCCACCCACGGCTTGATCCCGCCGGGTACTCCGCAGGGAGTGGCCCCATCAACGAGGCGCTAGAACTCGACCCGCACGGCAGCGGTGTGAAGGGCGCGGCCCAAACCGCACTCGGGCTTGATGCGTCCACGCCGGACCACTCCGAGACAGAGACTGGTCATCTCGCCGCAGCGGCGGACGTGTATCCCGAAGCCACCGATGATCCGTCTGACCCACTCCCAGATGGGGAAACGCTCTCAGCGCGGCTACACGAGCGTCTGGATGACGGCGATGAAGACAACGTCGACGCCGGCGAGGAAAAAAACATCTCCCCGACGAGCGTCTACATCGTTGAGCTTCCACAGTTCGGCGACGAGAAGCGGGACCTC
>NZ_SGXU01000193.1:0-767 GCF_005435015.1 Halorubrum sp. SP9 | reverse complement strand
GAGAAAAAGCGCATCCCAGCGAGGGTCATCTCATGGAAGTTGTGGAAATACTCTGCGTAGCGTTCGCGAGCGAGTTTGGAGGCTTCATACCCAGTTCGGGCTTCGACGGCCATGGTTTCGGGTGAGGGTTCGGTGCGATCCCCATAGATTGAGGAGGTCGTTGCGTACACAACAGTATCACAGCCGTCCTGACGTGCTTGCTCGACCGTGTTCACAAATCCCTCAACGTTGACGCGAGCGCCCTGTGCGGGATCCTCCTCATGCATTTTGTAGGATGAGAGGGCAGCAAGATGGAACACAACGTCAACGTCAGTCGGGAGATCGTCGTCGATGACCGAGGCGTTGACGAACTCGACATCATCGCTGAGGTTGTCGGGCGTCCCGAGGTAGCAGTCGTCGACAGCGATCACGTCGTTGTGTTCTGCCAGGTGGTTCGCGAGATTCGAGCCGATGAACCCGGCACCACCCGTGACGAGGACACGTTGGCCATCCATACATGGTTTAGCTCAACGGTTCGGTGAAAGAGTTGCGATATTGAAAGAACAGCCCCCAATCGTCGTGCCATCGCTGTTCAGGCATACTGAAAAGACAAAAGCCGCACTAAGTCAGACTCTCA
Source organism: Halorubrum sp. SP9 (assembly GCF_005435015.1). NCBI lineage: Archaea > Methanobacteriati > Methanobacteriota > Halobacteria > Halobacteriales > Haloferacaceae > Halorubrum > Halorubrum sp. SP9. Next base: position 151 of record NZ_SGXU01000193.1, on the reverse strand, counting down.
GCTCTACAGTAGGCTATGACGCGAGGAGGCACCGGAGAGACTGCGGGTCGCAGAAGAGAGTACGCGTGATCCCACTACTGGCGTTTGTCCTGCTGTCTTCGACACCGATCGCACTGCGCTGCCGCTGAGAGTCCCCGTGGAATCCGCCGCC
>NZ_SGXU01000192.1:0-771 GCF_005435015.1 Halorubrum sp. SP9 | reverse complement strand
GGCTTCCTCTGTTGTAGCCGTGAAAAGCATTAGGAGAGAGTCATCGTAGTAGTGAGCGTAGTAGACCGGTCGCTCAGTTTCTCCGCCCCGACTAACGTACTCCCCGGTGATCTTATATATTTCTCCAAGCTGCTCGATCTGATAATTTTCTTGGAAGTTAGTCAGCCAGTCTTCCTCAGTAAGATAAAAATAGACTTTGACGTGGTTGTAGTGGTACCCCTCGAAGGTCTTGTCTGGACTTCTGTCTATCAGAGTCTGACAGAAAGACTCAATGTCGTATTCGTCTTGAGGGATTTTCATTCGTTCTGCTCGTCTCCTTACGCCCACCTTGTCTCGTCATGGTAAAAATGTTCGTGGATTGGTGAAACTGGCAAACTAACTGATAGCTCTCAATTTAGTCACTAATCTGTATTTTTGCTACTCTTGATTTGTTTCCGCAAACAGAGAGGGATCTTCTATTCCCTTTTTCATAAGTCGTCGTAGAGCTTCTGCCCGGGAAACATCCATTGAGATATCTCCCTCAATCTGTGCCATTTTTAGAGCCCGATCGAATTCCTCCACAAATTCCTCTGTGACATGCGTCGAAACAGTGGTTTGGCCATCACTACCTTCCGTACTCGATCCCATGGAAAGTGATTAACTGCGGCTGTTGAATAACCTACGCAGTTTGTATACTACTCATAGACGCAATGATTAAGTTAGTCACCTACAAAGGTAGGGGCGCATGGCGCTATCAGTCAATGTGACCGTCAACATGCCGATGGAGATGGT
>NZ_SGXU01000191.1:0-772 GCF_005435015.1 Halorubrum sp. SP9 | reverse complement strand
ATTCAACCTCTTCTTCATCATCGAGGTCTTCCAGTTCTGCCGCGAGATCCTCCATGAAGATGGTATCAGCATACTCCTCCCGGTGGTGCTCGATCCACTGTTTAAACTGTTGATCAAGTTGAGTTCCGACCTCTGTGTTGAACACGACAACGCTGTTCGTCTGGTTTGTCCAGCTGTTGTAGGATAGATTCGCGCTCCCAGCGATGAGCGTCACTGTCTCATCGGCCGCAACGATTCGATACAGCTTGGAGTGGACGACTTTCCGGTTTTTGAGTCTGACAGTTAGTTTGTCCTCTTCATAGTAGCGTTCGAGGCGGCGGGCTACCGTGGCATCGTCGACAGCGGACTGGTACGCATCTTTGTCCCCGATCAGGACGTCCATCGTCTCCAGCGTGGAGCCCTCCTGATCAAACAGTTCCAGGAGCAGTTCGGGGGATTCACAATAGGTGACTGCGTCGATGTGGACCGCCTCGTCGAAGAAGTTTGTAAAGGATTTCCAGCTCTTGACGGTTTGCCACTCCATCTGTGCGGAGTTGCCAAACCCGCCGAGATTGATCGTCGTATCCCAGTCCATTTGTTAGGGAGTTGTGAGGACTGGTAATAAGAATTGGCGAGGTGTTTGGCCAGCTGTTGGGTGAGTACTGTTGTTGACGCAAGATACCGTCACCGGATAGAGGCGACGTCGTCCGACGAGCAGAAGAAGCAGTCGTCTTCCGGGGCGGCCGCTGCCTCCGTCGACAAATGCGACAGGATGCGGATCCCCAGCTTGACG
>NZ_SGXU01000190.1:0-772 GCF_005435015.1 Halorubrum sp. SP9 | reverse complement strand
CCCAACCCCGTAAGCAGCAGACAACGTCACCGGGATGAATGCTAGTACGAAATCCGGGTACGTGCCGCTGTCAATCATGCGAGTTCGCCTCTCAGATCAGTTACTCCGTGATGCCCGCATCGCAAAGTGACTGTGTGAAAAGGCGAGCTCTCAGCGCTAAATCTGTTGAGGGCGCGTACCCCTCGCACAGCAGCGTGGCTGGTGACCGTTTTGCTAGAACTGGTCACACCACGCTCAACATCTACAACGGGGCCCATCCGGGGAGAGGTGGCTTCCCACCGACTCATAACAAAATGTATCTAATCCAACCTAATAAAACTAATTAGATGTAATTAGAGCTGTTCGCAGCCGCCTCGGAAGTCCGCGCCTGCTTGATGCCGCGCCACCATTGAAACCTCGAGCATGCCTCTACCCTGAGCGAACGTGACGGGACTACGCCCGAGGTGTTTCTGTCGGGGACAAAACTAAGCCGGATGTACCGCACGACCTGACCATGCCAAGCAATTTTGATGCGAAAAATGAGCGAAATCTCATCGAGTATATCGCAACACTGTGTGGCTTTTCGCGTCTCTCATCGGCTCTCCCTGGTCAAAATATGTATCCGCCGTATCTGTTTGTAGGAGCGTTCAGTGTTCTCGATCTCGCAGTGCTCCAAGTGTACGTACATCTGACTGGTGGGACCCACATCCTCCTTGACACCCCAAACACCGCAGCCGGGTATGCGGCACTCATCCTGGGGGTGTATGGCGTCCGGTACATGTCGAATGGGTAC
>NZ_SGXU01000189.1:0-773 GCF_005435015.1 Halorubrum sp. SP9 | reverse complement strand
GGACCGGTACCGCACCTCCGGGTGGCGCGCGCTCACCTCGCACTCCGGCTCCCCCGCGTGGCGGATCCGGAACGTCACTTCCCGCATGCCAGAGCCGAGGGCGCCGGGGTTCAAACGGGTTCCGGACCGTCGCGAGGCATTTATACCGGTGACCGCGCAAGCGTCGGTGTGGTGGCCATGACGATCCGTTACCCCCTCTCGAGCCCCTTGTGATGAAGACTTCCTACCGAGCCACCACTTCCACATGCCGAGTTACAACACTCGACACACTCGCCACGGTCTATTAGTAGTTCTCGACTTTCTCCACTGAGCCCCTTGTCAGTGGCCCACGACTGAAGTCGTGGGCTTGTCAGTGGACTCCCCTTCTGTCGTCGAATCGACGCTGGCGGTGAATCCACCGTTCAGGTTCAGCGTCCCTGACTTCAGCGCACACTGACAGGGTGCGCCTCCACTCGAAGACATCTGCCCCGAATGGAGTCGTTTCATCAGCTTTCGAGCGATGTTCTTGCTCGCGTTATAGTCCGCGTTCAGCTCGTAGTCGCATTTTTGACACACGAACTGGTGTTTCGATTTCCGATTCGTCTCGTTTGTAAAGCCGCACTTCGAACACCGCTGGCTCGTGTACGCCGGACTCACTTGCTCGACTTCAATGTCGAGCATCTCGGATTTGTACACCACGTACTCGTACAATCGGCGGAACGCCCACGTGTGGAATCGCTTCGCACCAGTCATCCGATCCCGGATATCGGTTAGATTCTCGAAGGCGACGTGCG
>NZ_SGXU01000018.1:0-56317 GCF_005435015.1 Halorubrum sp. SP9 | reverse complement strand
GGGGCGATGCGGCCGCCGGCGCCGCCGCGGACGCGGGCGCGACGGCGGTGACGGCGCCGCCGTTCGAGGGACCGACCCCGGAGACGACTGCCGCGGCCCGCGACCTCGCCGCCGAGGCGGACGCGACGCTCGCGGTCGGGACCGCCGGGGGCGAGTCCGTGATCGCGGGCGGCCCGAAGGCGGGCGGCCCGAACGCGGACGTAGCGGCGGCCGCGGACCGCCTCGTTCCCGTTCCGGCGGACGTCGACGACGCGAAACTGCTCGACGCGGTCGGGGCCGCGGCCGCGACCGCGGACCGAGGGTGACCCGCCGAGTTCCGCGCGCCATCCGCGAAGCGTCACCGTTTATTCGCTCGCCCCCCTCCGTCCGACGATGAGCGTTCCCTGCGTCGCCGTCGCCCGCGAGCGCGGCGAGACCGTTCGGAGCCGGCTCGCCGACGCCGACGCCCTCGACGGCGACCACCAGATCGCGGTCGACGACGACACGATATACATCCCCGTGGTCGGCCGCGACCGAGTCCCCGCCGACCTCGCGGACCGGATCGTCGCCCGCGACGCGGCGGCGCGGGACCGCCCCACGGCGCCCGCGGAGATCCTCGGCTACGAGCCCTCGCTCGAACGGCTGGGGGGTATCGTCATAATCGACGAGGACGACGACGAGCGCGCCCGCGAGATAGCCGACGCCGTGATGGCGGCCGACCTCCCCTGCGAGACCGTCCTCAACCGCGCGTCGCCGATCGAGGGCGAACTCCGGGTCCGCGAGTGGGACGTGCTGGCCGGGAACGGGACCGAGACCGTCCACCGCGAGTACGGCCACGAGTTCGCGCTCGACGTCGCGGCGGTCTACTTCTCGCCGCGGCTCGCGACCGAGCGCCACCGCGTGGTCGAGCAGGTCGAATCGGGGGAGTCGGCGGTCGACATGTTCGCCGGCGTGGGGCCCTACGCGATCCCGTTGGCGTCCCGCGGCGCCGACGTGGTCGCCTGCGACCTCAACGAGCGCGCGGTCGAGTACCTCCGCGAGAACGCCGAGCGCAACGGCGTCGCGGACCGCGTCACCGCGATCGCCGGCGACGCCCGCGACCTCGCGGACTCGCACGCCGGGACCGCAGACCGCCTGGTGATGAACCTCCCGCACTCCGCCGAGGAGTTCCTGGAGGCCGCGGTCGCGCTCGCGGGCGACGACTGCGCGGTCCACTACTACGACATCCAACACGAGGACGACCCGTTCGGCCCGGGCCGGCGCGCGATCGAGGCGGCCGCGGGCGACGCCTACGCCGTCGACGTCGAGACCGAGCGCGTCGTCAGGTCGTACGCCCCTCACGAGTACAACGTCTGTCTCGACGTCCGGCTGACGCGCGTCGACGACTGAGCCCGCCGCCGGGCGCCCGGGGGCGCTCGGACAGACACGTCAGGGGAGTAACTTATGAGTGATGCTCACTAACGTCTCATGGCATGAGCGACGCCGCAGACCCCGAGGAGCGCATCGACGAGACGACCACCTGGCCGGAGCTGGCGATCGGACTGTACGACCGACTGACCGGACGGGACGCGGAGATACACTACCAGTTCGAGGACATGACCGTCGAGGTGCCGAGCGGCACGGGCGACGACGCCGAACACGCCGAGTGGCGCATCGACGGCGGGGTCCGGGTCACCACGAGTGAGCGGGAGTGAGTCGGGGCGGCGGCTCACGGTCGAGACCGAGGACCTGACGCTGTCGACGGGCGGGGCGGAGGCCGAAGTCCACGCGACGGACCGCCGGGTGTTCGTCGAGGTCGACAGCGCTCGCGACGCCCTCCGCATCGCCCGGCGACTCCCGGACGAATCCGTCTCGAACCTCGCGGTCGCGGAGCTGGTTCGCGGCGGGCTCACCGCCGAGGTCAGGGTCCGCGGCCGAACGGTTGCGGTGGCGGGCGCTGACGCGCGCCCCGGTCCGCTCTCTCACCGCCTCGGCGTCGCGCCCGCCGAGGTCCGGCTCGCGGGGCTCGTCGGCGCCGGCTACGGCGGCCTCTCCGCGGCGGTGAGCCGGACGCGGCGGCTGTTCGCGTAGTTCGCGTCTCGCGCGCCGACGCTCGGATGCGCCGAGCGGTCCGGCCGCTCGCGAGGAGGCGTCGAGACAGCGAGAACGCCGCGCCGCCCGAGGGGGGTCGGGGCGGCGCGGCCGTGGCCCGTCACATGACAAGCGGTCGCGGCGGCGGTCTCGGACCAGAGGCGATTCTGCGCTTGGCGCGTCGGAGACGCGTTTCACACGGTAGCCGCGACGGAACGCCGATCGGGATGACGGCCGCGCCGAGTCGCCGTGGGGGTGACGACCGGCGGGACCTTCGCCGCCCGGCACGGGCTTTGACCGGGCACGCACCGCCGAGGGATTCGATCCCCGCCGTCTCGGCACGCGGGCGGTGTCATCACGCTCAGATTGAAGTCCAAACACGTATTTAGTCTTTTTCCTTATATAGTTGTGTTGTCTCCCGATTTCTTGTGTGTCCCATGGTAGTATTCGAGAGTATCAGAGACGTATGTCCGATTAATATCGGAATAATTCACCGGTTCTAGCAAGCGACTGGAGGCGCCGAATCGCCGCTCCGTCACCGTTTCGGAACCCTTATTTTTCCGTCCGGGAATTGAAGCATGCGTGCCGGAGTAGCTCAGCTGGCAGAGCGATTCCTTCGTAAGGAATAGGTCGAGGGTTCAAATCCCTCCTCCGGCTCTTTTCACCGACCGCCGCCGAACCGAGGAGCCTCGACTCGGGCGCCGTCGCACTCCCGTCTTCCCCCGATCGACTACGTCCGATCGTTCGGTCACCGGAACTCGATATAGTATTTATATTATCCAAATAATATTAGGAATGTGATTATCTACCACGGGAGCGTGTGTAGATATATGCGACCAAAATACGACTGTGACGGCGAAGAAGTGTACGAGTGTTTCGAATGCGGTCGTCGGACCGGCTCGCCGGGCGAGTGCGAATGCGGGGGTGAACTCCACCATCTCGGGCGCTCGCGGGACCTGTGACCGGCGGACTCGACCGACCTCGGACGGTCGTCGGTCCGGTCAGTTGTCCCCGGTAGCGTCGGCCTCGTCGCTCCCGTCGTCGGAGTCTCTCTCGGCTCCCTCGCCGTCGCCCGCGTCCGCCTCGGGGTCGTAGCCGGGGAGCGAGAGGACGTTCTCGCGGCCCAGTCGGAACCCGTCGAGGTCGCCCTCGTCGCGGAGTCCGGTCACCACCTGGCTCGTCTTCGCGGCGGTCCAGTCCAACTCCTCGGCCACCCGCTTCTGTTTCATCCGCCCGCCCCGCGACTCGATCAGCCGAAGCACCTGTTCCTCGTTGCTCAACAGGTCGCTGTCGACGGGCGGCGTCTCGGCCGACCCGCGCTCCGATTCGCCGCCGTCCGCGTCGCCGCCGTCGCGCTCCGACCCGTCGCTCGCGGCCGCGCCGACGGTCGCCGCGTCCGCCGCCTCGCCCGCGGTCGCCTCGCTCTCGGTCGCCGTCTCTTCGCTCCCGGCCGCGACGACTCCCGCGCCCGCGTCGTCCTCGTCGCCCCGCCGACGATACGCGACGGCCCCCCCGGCGACGACGAGCAGGCCGAAGAGCGCGACCGCTCCGGCGGTCGGCAGCCCGGAGAGCGGGCCCGCGGGGGCGACCGTGAGCCGCGGCTGCCCGGCCGAGAAGTCGACCGGGCCGTTCCAGACGACGGACTGCTCGCGCACCTCGTCCGGGTCCGGCGTCGTCTCTTCCAGGCGGTACCCCTCGGGCCACGAGACGATGAGCGACGAGGAGCCGTCTAAGAACAGCCCGCCGACCGCGTCGCCGACCCGGAGTCGGTCGCCGTCGACGGCGGCGAAGTTCGTCCACTCGAACCGATAGGTCAACACGCCGTACGCCTGGGGGAGCTCGCGGCGCTCGGCGGTCACGGTCACGTTCGACACCGTCATGTTTCGGCCCGTCGCCGACTCGGCGGTCGCCGCGGTCGAGACCATCCGCTCGCGGAAGCGGCTCGTGTACGCGTCGGTGTCGCTCTCGACGTCCGCGCGGAGTCCCTCGAACGCCCGTTCCTCCTCGTCGGTTGCGAGTCGGATCCGGTACTCCACGGTCCACTGCGCGTCGCCGTCCGGTTGGACCGCGACCGCCAGCGACACGTCGTCCGGTTCGACGTCCATCTGCGCGAAGCCGCCCTCGAACGGGACCGCGCCCGCGCCGCCGGCACCGAGCGCGAGACCGGCGACTCCGAGGAGGGCGACGACGACGAGGAGAACCGACGCTCGCTGCACGGATCACGTCACGCGGAGAGCCGATAAATTCCTTCCCATCCGCGACGGCTCCGATACCCCGGCGCGGGTCGAACTGCGCCGCGTTCCGAGCCCACCGCGCGGCATCGCTCACCCACCGAGTCGCGGCCCGGCGTCGCCGTTCGAGCCGTTCCCCTCGGAACGGTCACCGGCCGGACCGCCCGAACCGGTCTCCCCGTCGGCGTCGTCTCCGGAGTCGGGCGGGGCGCCCGTCGACGCGTTTCCGGAATCGTCGTCGGTCGCGGTACCGTTTCCGGGCGGGTCAGACGAGTCGGAGCCGTCCGCGGTATCGGTCTCCGAGCCGTTTTCGGCACTCTCTCCGGCGGGACCGTTCGGTCCGGGGACGCCGCTCGATCCGTTCCCGGGGCCCGTCTCCGACGGTCCCGTCGACCCGTTTCCCGAACCGGCGCTGGGCGTACCGGCTGCTCCGGCTCCCGGCGGTCCGACCGATCCGTTCCCGGGGCCACCCCCGGACGAGCCGTTCTCGGGTGGGCCGGCGTCGCCCGGCGGTCCGCGATCGGTTCCGTTGCCGGGTGGCCCGCGCCGTCCGGGTCCGATCGGCCCCCCGACACCCCCGCCGGCAACGCTGCGGGCGATTGCGGCGACCTCGGGGCCGCTGAGCTCGTTCGCGCGCTCTCGTAGCGCCGCCAACCGCTCGGGGTCGACGCCGCGCTCGTCCCGGACGGCGGCCGGGAGCGACGCGACGACGCTCGCGCTCCGATTCAGCGCGCGGGCGAGCGTCTCGATCCGCGCGGTCGTCCTCGCCATCCGGGCGGCGTACTCGCCCCGGCTCAGCTCGCCGGCCTCGCGCCGCTCGCGGAGCTCCTGCTGCCGCTGCTCCAGCTCCGCGAGGCGCTCTTCGGTCCGGTTCAGCCGGTCCGCGACGACGTCGGCGCGGCTCTCGTTGGTCTCGGACCGTCTGAGCGCCACCTCGAAGGCGCGCGACTCGACTTCTCCCTCGATTTCGGCGCCCTGAACCCCGACGACGCCGGCGAGACGCTCACCGGGACTGAGGTCGAGCGAGGCGTTCGCGCCGCTCCCGTTCGTCGTCGTCGGGTCGAGCTGTGCGGTCACCGTTCCCGCCGGTGCGCCGGCGACGGCGCCGGCGATCACCGCCGCGGCGACGGCCGCCGCGAGGAGACTCGCGATCCATCGGTTCATCACCAGTCCGTACGCGTCCCTCACCTATATATCCGGAACTCCGTTAAGCCGGATCAACGCGGATTAATCGGGGGACGTGACGGGGACGGGGTGATATTCGGAAACGTGCGTCGCCGCGGGATCCCCCTCGTCTCGCGTCAGTACGTCTTCGCGAAGTACGCGGTCCGCTCGGCGTCGTCGTCGCACATCGCGCACGTCTCGTCGCCGTCACCGTCGACGAGCGGGTCGTCGTCCTCGAAGGGGACCATCACGATCTCGGCGGCCAGCGGCTCCTTGATCGGTTCCTCACAGGCCTCGTCGCCGCACCACGGCGCCTTCACGTAGCCGCCGTGCTGGCCGAGCGTCCCGAGGATCTCGGCGCGGTCGTCGGCCTCGCGCACGCCGTCGTCGAGGGTCTCCTCGGCGGTCGCGTACAGCTTGGCGTAGATCTCGTCGAACCCGTCGCGGACGGCGTCTGCGACGCCGTCGCGGTCGACCTCGATCGTCTCGCCGTCGGGGCGGTGAACGAGGGTGAGCTCCCCGTCGTCGACCTCGTGGGGCCCGATTTCGATCCGGAGCGGGACGCCGTTCAGCTCGTGTTCGTTGAACTTGAACCCGGGGTTGCGCTCGTCGCGGTCGTCGAGCTCGACGCGGATCCCGGCCTCGTCGAGGTCCTCGGCCACGCCCTCGGCGTACTCCAGCACGTCGTCTTTCGTGTCCTCCTGCCAGATGGGGACGACGACGACCTGCGTGGGCGCGACCGTGTGCGGGAGGACGAGCCCCTGCTCGTCGGAGTGGGTCATGATCAGCGCGCCGAGCGCCCGCCACGAGAGCCCCCACGAGGTGGTGTGTGCGGTCCGCTCCTCCTCGTCCTCGTCGGAGTAGGTGATGTCGAACGCCTCCGCGAACGACTGTCCGAGGTGGTGGGAGGTGCCCGCCTGGACCGACTTCCCGTCGGGCATCAGCGCCTCGACGGTCGTCGTGGTGTCCGCGCCGGGGAACTTGTCGTGGTCGGGCTTCTGTCCCTTGAGGACCGGGAGCGCCAGCAGGTCCTCGTAGACGGACTCGTACTGGTCGAGCCGCGTCAGCGTCTCGTCCCACGCGTCCTCGCTGGTCGCGTGCGCGGTGTGGCCCTCCTGCCAGAGGAACTCCTTCGTGCGGAAGAACGGCTTCGTCTCGGTCGCCTCCCACCGGACGACGGAACACCACTGGTTCACGCGCAGCGGGAGGTCCCGGTGGCTCCGCACCCACTGGCTGATGTACGGGGTGATGATCGACTCGGAGGTGGGCCGGACGGCGAGGCGCTCCTCGAGCTCCTTGTTCCCCGCCTCCTCGACCCACGCCACCTCGGGGTCGAACCCCTCCACGATGTCCTTCTCCCGTTCGAGGTACGACTCGGGAATGAACAGCGGGAAGTAGGCGTTCTGGACTCCGGTCTCCTTGAACTTCGCGTCGAGGAACCCCTGGAGCCGCTCCCAGACGGCGTACGCTCGCGGGCGGGTGACGATGAAGCCGCTCATGCCCTCCGGTCCGTAGTCGGCTAGCCCCGCCTTCCGTACGACCTCGGCGTACCACTCGCCGGTGTTGTGCGTCTTGGACTCGGTGATGCCGAGCTCTTGGTCGTCGTCGCTCATTACTCTCGAAAGCGGGTGTCGCGGGCTTAAAAGGTCCGAACCCGACCGCCGCGTCGGGGCGGCGGCCATGCGCGCCCCGCTCTCGCTCGCGGACGCATCGCGTCGGCGGTCCCGGTCGGACCGGTCGTCCTCCCGGCGCGCCGCCCGCTTCGGTTGGCTCCGATTACTCCTCATAAATATCGCCGGTAAGGCCCGATTTCGGCGTAAAACGAGCGAAATCCGGTGTGAACGGTCGTCGGGGTACTTGTCCGTCCCACCCGTGGGTCGACGCATGAGGTTCCCGACGAAACGGACCGTCCTACTCATCGCAGCGGCCCTCGTGCTGTCGGCGTTCGCGGCGACGATCGTCCAGCAGGCGCTCGCGGTGTGACCGGGGCAATGGGGAACGACGGGTCGCCGGAGCCCCTCCCCGGACGCCCGTCGGACCGTCGCGTCCGGAATCCGCCCGAACGCGTGACACGTTCACGTCCACCGATACCGTCGCCGGGGAAACGTTAACCGCCTCGCGTCGCCTACCTCGCCCATGGACCTGTCGGGGCTGCGCCGACACACGCCGCGGTCGCTCGCCGGGCGGCGAGAGGCGGCGGTGCTGGCGCCCGTCATCGAGCGCGGCGGCGACGCCCACCTGCTGTTCACCAAGCGCGCCGCGCACCTCGGCGAACACCCCGGCCAGATGAGCTTCCCCGGCGGCGGCCGAGAGCCGATCGATCGGACGCTGACGGACACCGCGCTCCGCGAAGCCGACGAGGAGGTCGGAATGCGGGCGAACGAGGTGGACGTGATCGGCCGTCTCGACGACACGCGCACGTCGAGCAAGTACTCGGTCCGGCCGTTCGTCGGCGTCGCGTCCGACCGCGAGTACGTCCCCGACGAGTCGGAGGTCGCGGAGGTGGCGGTGCTTCCCGTCGACGCCCTCACCAACCCCGACAACTACGAGTCGGAGCGGCGGGTCGGCCACCCTGAGTACGGCGATCACCGCGTCCACTACTTCCACGTCGACGGCTACACCGTCTGGGGCGTGACGGGGCGGATGGTCGTCCAACTGCTGGAGCGAACCACCGACTGGCGTGCCCCCGAGGAGCCGGACCGCGTCATCGGGGCAGACGCGGAACTGCCGATTTGAGGGTCGTTAGCTCCGGATGGGTACTTTTACCACACGGGAGCAAAATCCATCGGCATGGTCGACCTCGTCGAAAGCCTCCGCGCCGTCGACGGCGCGGAGGCCCGGGTGATAGCCCACCTCGGGTCCCTCGATTTCACCGTCGAGTACGTCCGGGACGACCTCGAGTCGCGGTACTCCGACCGGGACCTGGAGTCCGCGTACCGGCTGATCATGGCGAACCAGGTCACCGGCGACGAGTTCAAGCAGCTCATAGACGAGTCGTTCGAGGCCCAGACGCTCTTCTTCGAGAACGTCGTCGTGTTCGTGTTGCCCTCGGCCCGCTACGAGGCTATCTTCGCCTCGTTCGACTGGACCGAGCCGTTTCCCGTCCTCGACCTCATCGACGCCGCCGACCGGTCCTGACCGCGCGGCCCGCGGCTCCCGGACGGCCGTTCACTCGGCGGGCTCGACCGCCAGTCGGAGCGTCAGCTCGGCCTCGTCGGCCAGCGCGGCCACGAGGTCGCGGTCGAGATCGGCCGCGGCCGCGTCCCCGTCGACGAGGACCGTCCGCTCGTCGTCGGTGTACTCGCTCGTGCGCCCCACCATCGAGCGGTCGTCGAGCAGGGCGAGGTCGGGGTGGCCGCGCCCGGTGACCGTTTCCGCGTACGTCTCGTCGCCCGCGTCGACGACGAGCGTCGCCTCGATCGTCGCGTCCGCGTCCCGGCACGCCTCCCGGAACGCGGCGGAGAAGTCCCGCGGGGTTCGGTCGGCCTCCACGCCGACGATACAGTCGCCGGCGGGCGTGAGCCAGTCGTCGGTCGTGAGTTCGAACGTGCTCGCGTGCTCGGCGGTCACGTTCTCGTGGCCGACCGCGCGGATCACCTCCACGAGGGGGTCGTCGGCGTCGTCGCTCATTACCGTAAAATCCGGCGCGCGCGACAAGTGGCCGTCGCTTCGGCGGCGCGGACCGGTGCCGGAGCCGTCGGCTCCCACCGCCTCAGACGTCGGCGCCCTCGGCGAGCGCGGGGACGAGGCGGGCGGGGTTCTTCGCCAGCACCCGGGCCATCAGGTCCTCGGAGACGTCGAGGGTGAGCACCTCCATCACGCCGACGTTGGGGTGGACGTCGGGCGCGCCGGAGCCGAAGAGGACGCGGTCGGGGTGTTCCAACACGCCGCGTTCCAGCACCTCGCGGTACCGGACCGCGCTCGTGTCGACGTACAGTCGGTCGTGTTCGTCCAGTAGGTCCAGCGTCCGATTCATCAGCTCGGCGTCCAGCGGGTACCCGCCGAAGCTCCCGAGGACGACCGGGAGGTCGTAGCCGAGCAGCTCCGTCTCGACCGCCTCGGGCGGGAACTCCCGCCCCGCGTGGACGAAGAGGGGGAGGTCGGCGTCCTCCAGCCGCCGGAGCACGTCCTCGTCCGGGAGCCCGTCGACGTGGGGCGCCAGCGTGAAGCCGTGGAAGCGGTCGTCGTAGGAGTACTGCTCGACGTCGTCCGGTCGGGTGTGGTGGTCGTCGCGCTCGGCGCGGAGGTTCCGGACGGCCGACACCGGGCCGGTACCCGGGTCGCGGGGACCGTTGAGGCGGGCGAACGCGACGAACGGGCGGTCGATCGCCAGCCGGGCGACGGCGTTGTTCGCGCGGAGGTAGCTCCGTCCGGCGGCGCGCTGGCCGGGGCTCGCCACGGCGCGGACGATCCCCGCCTGGAGCATCTCGCGTTCCAGTCGCTCCGGGGAGATGTCCCGCCCGTGGGTGGCGACCGACGACTCGTCGGGGTCGAGAGTCGCGCGGGTGTCGACGATCCGGAAGTCGTGTTCGAGCCCGAGCATGGCGGCTCTCTACCGTCCCGTCTCGGGCGACCCGCATGTGCCTGTCGGTCGCACGGCGGGTCGCCCCGCCCTCCCGGCTGCGAGCGCGACTCGACACCCCTCTCGGATGTGACGACGGCCCACGGCGCACGAAAACTGAAGGTCGTCTGCCGTCGTGGGGCGATATGGAACTCGTCGAAGCGACCGAGAACGACCTCGGCGCCCTCGTCGACCGATGGTTCGGCCTCGCGACGGCGATGGAGCCGTACTCGGAGCTGAACGAGATCGTCTACGAGGACGCGACGGACGTTCCGGACGACGGCTTTCGCGCGCACCTCGAAGACCCGTCGATAACCGACTACCTCGTCGTCGTCGACGGCGAGACCGTCGGGTTCGTCACCCTCGAAACCGGCAGTCGTCCCTCCCGAAAGCGGTCCAGATACCTCAGCATCGTGAACGTCGAAATCGACGCGGAACACCGAAACCGTGGGTACGGCACGGCGGTCGTGGAACGGGTGGAGGCGATGGCTCGCGACGAGGACCGCGACTACCTCACGGTCTCGTGCGAGTGGCACAACGACGGCGCGCGACGGTTCTACCGCGACGCGGGGTTCGAGCCCAAACAGGTGACGTACGCGCGGCCCCTGGAGTGAGTCGAGGGAGCGCGTCGACGACGGTCGCCGCTCCGGTCTCCGATCACGGCCCCGCGGTCGAGACGATCTTGATCACGTCGCCCTCGGTCAGCTCGTGGTCCTCGCCGATCCGGCGCGAGGCGCGCGCGTCGACCGCGTGGAGGTACCCCTCGCCGATGTCGGAGTGGACCGCGTACGCGAGGTCGGGCGGGGTCGACCCCGCGGGCAGGAGGAAGGCGTCCGGGAGCACGTTTCCCGTCCCGTCCGTCCACTTGCCGGCGTCCTGGACCGGGTAGGCCGTGATCCGGTCGAGCAGGTCGTAGACGGCCGCGTTCAGCGCCGTCTGAACCCCCGTCCCGCCGTGTTCGTCCATCGACCCGCGGAGCGCGTCGAGGCCGGCGCGCTGGTCGTCGGAGACGTCTCCGACGATCTCGAACGACTCGTCGCCCGGGTCGTAGTCGACCACGCCCGCCTCCGCGGCCCGCCGCAGGGCCAGTTCGCCGTCGGCGGTCGCGGGGATCACGGGCTTGTCGGTCCCCTCGCGGATCCGGTCGACCGCACCCGCCGGCGCCGCGTCGACCTTGTTCGCGACGACGACGATCGGCTTGGTGCGGCGGCGGACCGCCCGCGCGAGGGCCTCGCGGTCGTCGTCGGTCCAGGCCTTCGGGTCGTCGGGGTACTCCAGCCCGCGGAGGACGGCGGCCACGTCGCCCTCGGTCGCGCCGAACCCGGTGAGCATCTCCGAGAGCGCGGCCTCCAGGTCGAAGTCGGGCGCCCGGGACTTCCGCTCGACGCCCTCCCAGTTACCGTCGACGATGCCCGCGAGCCACAGGTCCATCTCCTCCTCGATGAAGTCCACGTCGTCGAGCGGATCGTGGCTCCCCACCTCGACGGGGTCGCCCTCGGCGTTCGTGGCGCCCGAGGCGTCGACGACGTTCAACACCGCGTCCGCGTTCGTCAGCTCGTCGAGGAACTGGTTGCCGAGCCCCTTTCCCTCGTGCGCGCCCGGCACGAGCCCGGCGACGTCGAGCAGTTCGATCGGGACGTAGCGCGTCCCGTCGCGGCAGTTCTCGTTGCCACAGCGTTCGTCGCGGTCGAGACACGGACACTCGGTGCGGACGTGGGTCACCCCGCGGTTGGCGTCGATGGTCGTGAACGGGTAGTTCGCGACGTCGACGTCGGCCATCGTAGCGGCGGTATAAAATGTGGACTTGCCGGCGTTCGGCTTGCCCGCGAGCGCGACCGTGAGCATACCCGACGGTCGCGGCCCCGCGAAAAGCGCCTTTCGGTCGAACGGAGCGACGTGAGCGAGACTCGAGGACAAGACGACAACCGATCGAGACCCCGTGGCGGCGCGTGCCGGTGAGCGCCCGACCGGCGCGTGCCGGTGAGCGCCCGACCGGCGCGTGCCGGTGAGTGCCCGTCCGGCGCGTGCCGGCGAGAGCTCGAAGACTCTCGCTGGAGTCGCGAGCGGTGCGAGGTGCGAGCGAAGCGAGCACCCCGATCGCGAGCGGTGAAACCGCGGGCAGCGAGCGACGGGGCCTCGGAGGTGTGAGGTCGCGGTGCCGTGCCGGGCGGGACTCGAAGGGGCAGTGGCGAGGACTCGCCACAGGGGATCCGGTGGTGTTCGCCACAGGGCGCTTAATGGCGATAGACGCCCGGCGGCATCTTCGCTCTCGGTTCCGGCCGCGCGTGATTAATACGTCTGCGCCGCCAACGAGTGAGCATGACGGACACCGAGACCGCGACGGTCGGCGGCGGCTGCTTCTGGTGCGTCGAGGCGGCGTTCAAGGAACTCGACGGCGTCGAGCGCGTCACCTCCGGCTACGCCGGCGGCCACGCCGACGACCCGGGCTACCGCGAGGTGTGTACCGGCAACACCGGCCACGCGGAGGTGGTTCAGGTCGAGTACGACGCCGACGCCCTGTCGTACGAGGAGATCCTCGAGGTGTTCTTCACCGTCCACGACCCGACGCAGTTGAACCGGCAGGGGCCGGACGTTGGCAGCCAGTACCGGTCGATCGTGCTCTACCACGACGACGAGCAGCGTCGGCTCGCCGAGGAGTACGTCGCGGCGCTCGACGAGGAGGGCGGCTACGACGACGAGGTCGTCACCGAGGTCGAGCCGCTGGAGACGTTCTACCGGGCCGAGGAGAAACACCAGGACTACTTCGAGAAGAACCCGGCCGACGCCTACTGTACGATGCACGCGCAGCCGAAGGTGGAGAAGGTCCGCGAGCGCTTCCGCGAGAAGGTGAAGGCGTAAGGATCGATACGGACCACCGCCGAAGCCTCATTCGTTTGTTTATAGCAGTTGAACGCAGATCGACGGGGAACACCGCCAAAGCCCCAGTCGTGAGGGCGTCGCACGCTCGCTGCGCGCTTCGGTCGTTCGCTTCGCTCACTCCCTCCAGTGCTTACGTCGCCTGCGACGCCCGCACGACTGCCCCTTCGATTCCCACCCGCACAGCACGGCAACGCACCTCTCACCTCCCCAGCCTCGTCGGCCTCCCTCCGCTTCGCTTCGGTCGGCCGACTCCCTCGCGCGCGCTCCTCGCGGCCGCCTTTGGCGGCCACTCGGAGGCACACGCCACCGCGAATGCCTATTTAAACCCCTCTCGGAACCCCACGACCCCGCCACCCGTCCCACAACACCCTCCCGCCGCAACCTATTCCCTGCCGCCGATCGAATCCCCTCGCGATGAAGATCGGCCTCATCTCGGACGTTCACGCGAACCTCCCCGCGCTGGAGACGGTGCTCGACGACATGCCCGCGGTCGACCGGATCTACTGCGCTGGCGACGTGGTCGGTTACAACCCGTGGCCGGCCGAGTGCGTCGAACGCGTGCGCGAGGTCGCGGCCGCGACGGTCCGGGGGAACCACGACCGCACCGTCGAGACCCCGGAGCGCTACGGCGCCAACCGGATGGCCGAGGCGGGCCTCGAACACGCGAAGGCGTCCCTCTCGGACGACCAGCGCGAGTGGATCGGCGACCTCCCGCGAGCGGAGACGTTCGCGGGCGACCGGTACCTGCTCGTCCACTCGCACCCCGCCGCCGAGCGCGAGGACGCCTACGTCTACCCGGAGGAGTTCCCGACCCTCGACCGCCACATGGGCGAGTACGCCGGCATCGTCCTCGGCCACACCCACGTTCAGGGGTGCCGCGAGGTGGCCGGCGGCTTCGTGTGTAACCCCGGCAGCGTCGGCCAGCCGCGCGACGGCGACCCCCGGGCCGGGTACGCGGTCCTCGACACGACGGCCGAGGGAGTCGACGCGGTCGAGACGCACCGCGTGGAGTACGACGTCGACCGCGTCGCCGAGGCGGTCCGCGAGGCCGATCTCCCGGAAACGACCGCGGAGCGGCTCTACGAGGGGAAGTGAGTCACTCGGCGTTCGCGGCGTCGCGGTCGTCGGCCCCGGGCTCGATCCCTAACTGCTCGTAGCAGAACGCCCACGAGTCCGTCTGCTCGTCGACGACCATCGAGGCGGGCTTGCCGACGCCGTGGCCGGTGGCCGACTTCGTCCGCAACAGGAACGGGCCGCCCGCGGCCTCGTTCTGGAGCCGCGCGGTCATCTTCCGGGCGTGCGAGGGGTGGACGCGCGTGTCGCTCGCGGCCGTGGTGAAGTAGACGGGCGGATGGGTCGCGTCGGGGTCGACGTTGTGGTACGGGGAGTACGCCCGGAGGTACTCGAACGCCGCCGGGTCCTCCGGGTGGCCGTACTCCGTCGTCCACGACTCGCCGAGCAGGAAGCGGTGGAACCGGAGCATGTCCAGCAGCGGGACCGCGCACTGCGCGGCCGCCCACAGGTCCGGGCGCTGGGTGACGACCGCGCCGACCGAGAGCCCGCCGTTCGACCCGCCGGCGACCGCCAGGTGGTCCGTGTCGGTCAGTTCGGACTCGCAGAGACCCTCCCCGGCCGCGACGAAGTCGTCGAAGGTGTGCTGTTTTTCGGCCAGCATGCCGGCCTCGTGCCACGGCTCGCCGTACTCGTACCCGCCGCGGGCGCACACCGCCGCGAACGCGCCGCCGTCCGCGAGGAACGGCAGCCGGAACCGGCCGAACGAGGGCGTGACGCTGTTCCGGAACCCGCCGTAGCCGTACAGGAGCGTCGGGCGCGGGCCGTCGACGGCGACGTCCTCGCGGTAACAGACGAAGACCGGGACCTCGGCGCCGTCCGTCGAGTCCACGAACCGCTGTTCGACGACGAGGTCGTCGGGGACGGAGAGGTCGACCGAATCGATCGCGGTCGGCCCGGCTTCGGTGTCTTCACCGCCGTCGTCGAGGTCGAGCCCGCGGACCGCCGGGGGCCGGTCGAAGCCGGTGAGCCCGAAGAACGCCTCCGGCGCGTCGCGTGCCCCGGAGACCCACGTGACGGAGCAGTACGACGGCAGCGACACGTCGCGACGGTGCGTCCCGTCGCGGTCGTGGACGGAGAGCCGCGAGTGCGCGTCGCGCTGCCGGTGGACGAGGAGGCGCTCGGGGGTCGGCACGACCGACTGGATGATCCCCTCGCCGCCGGGGAGGACCTCCCGGCACTCCTCGAACGAGAGGTCGCCCTCGCGGAAGCGGTCGACGGAGCAGGCGAGCAGCCGGCGCCGCGGCGCGCCGTGGTCGGTCGAGACGAACGCCGTTCCCCCGTGGAACTGGACCGACGTCTCGGCGTCGGTGTCGGTCAGGACCGGTCTGAGCTCCCCGTCGACGTGGACGTACCACTCGGTGCCGCCGACCATCTCGGAGAAGGCGACCGCGAGCAGCCCCGAGTCGGGGTCGACCGTGACCCGCGGCCAGACGTGCTGATCGTCGTGTTCGAGCAGGACCGTCTCCGCCTCGGGACCGTCCGCGAGCCGGAAACGCCGGATCTCCTTGTCCATCTGCGCGCCGTCGGCCGCGCCACCGGTGGCGACGTAGACGAACCCCTCGCCGTCGGCCGCCCACGCGAGGCTCCCCGCGTCGACGCGGCCGCGCTCGGGGAGGACGGCGACCTCCTCGACGCCCGGGCCGTAGCCGTCGTCCCCCGCGGCCTCGGGGTCGTCGGCGTCGGCGGTCGACCCCGCTTCGCTCGGGTCGGGCACCGAGAGGACGCGCACGTCGTAGTTCTCGTCGCCGCCCTCGGTGACGCCGACGGCGACGCGCTCGCCGTCGTGGGACGGGACGTACCACGCCATCGAGCGCGGCTCGCGGTCGTCGTCGCGGTTCGCCGGCCACGCGTTCGGGTCGACGAGGAGCCGGTCCGCGCCGTCGGGCGCGTCGCGGACCACGAGGCGGGCGTGGTCGTCCCCCGGTTCGCGGACCGTCGCGAAGTACCGCCCCTCGCGAACGGTTATCGGGCCGTAGTCGGCCACCTCGACGAGGTCCTCGAAGCGCGGGCGAAGCCGGTCCCGGAGCCCGTCGTCAAGGACGGCGTCGACGTGGGCGTTCTGCGCGTCGACCCAGTCGTCGACCGCCGCGCCGTCGCCTTCGAGCCACCGGTACGGGTCGTCGACGTCGACTCCGTGAAGCGTCTCCGTGACGACCTCTCGCTTCGTCTCCGGCGGAGAGCGGGCCGGAACGGATTCGCGTGACATACGGACCGGTGTCGCCGGCGACGCAAAACCGCTGGGGTCGCGGCGGCCGAGACCGCTGATCCGCCGGTCTCGCGGGCGACGAGGCGGCGGTTACGGTCGAGGGCCGACCGGGAGCCTCACGCCCACAGGCCCGCGACGAACAGCAGGTTCCGCGCGGCGACCGCGAGCGAGAGGGCGCCGACGCCCGCGCACATCAAGGTCGCGACGAACCGCCGCGTGCCGCCGGCGACCGCGACCGGAACGCCGATGACGGCCATCCCGACGACCTTCGTGAGGAGCATCCCGCCGAAGAGCCCGAACCGGGCGATGAACAGGCGACCGACCGGCGAGCCCTCGACGTACTCGCTGCCGGAGAGCGCGACGTACGTCGTTCCGATGTCCGCGGCGGCCCCGGCGATCAGGAGACCGACGGCGAGGGCGAGACGAGAGGGCACTGGCCGACCGAACGCGGTGCGAAGGCATAAACTTCGGGGCACGCGGTCGGGTCGTGACCACGCCGACGCCGAGAGCCCGTGACGCGCTGCGACCCGAACGACCGTGGCTGGTCGCGGTCCGCGCACAGCACGGGGCGATTTAAACCGCCGCATCACGTACGATCGGTAATGAGTTCGTCCGACGACGAGTACGAGATTGCGGTGGTCGGCGGCGGGCCGGCCGGGCTGACGACCGCGCTGTACGGGGCCCGACTGGGCCACGAGACGGTGCTGATCGACCGCGGCGGCGGCCGCGCGGCGATGATGGCCGACACCCACAACGTGATCGGCGTCACGGAGGACGTGTCCGGCAACGAGCTGCTCGCGACCGGCCGCGAGCAGGTGGAGTCGTACGGCGGCACCTTCGTTCAGGACTTCGTCACGGACGCCGTCGAGACCGACGACGGCCGCTTCCGGCTGACGACGAGCGACGACGAGATCCTCGCGGACCGCGTCGTGCTCGCCACCGGGTTCTCCGACGAGCGCCCCGACCCGCCGCTGCCGCGGAACGCGAAGGGGCTCCACTGGTGTCTCCACTGCGACGCCTACATGTTCGTCGACGAGCCGGTGTACGTGATGGGGCACGGCGAGGCCGCCGCCCACGTCGCGATGATCATGCTGAACATGACCGACGACGTGGACCTCCTGACCCGCGGCGCGGAGCCGACGTGGAGCGACGAGACGGCCGCCCAACTGGAGGCGCACCCCGTCGAGATCGTTCACGAGGACGTCACCGGCATCGAGAACGACCCGGACTCCGGCTGGCTGGAGGCGATGGAGTTCGAGGACGGCACCCGCCGCGAGTATCGCGGCGGGTTCCCGATGTACGGCTCCGACTACAACACCTCGCTCGCGGAGGGGCTCGGCTGCGACCTCACCGACGGCGGGGAAGTCGATGTCGACGACCACGGGCGCACCAGCGAGGACGGCGTGTTCGCGGTCGGCGACGTGACGCCGGGCCACAACCAGGTGCCCGTCGCGATGGGGCAAGGCGCGAAGGCCGGCATCGCGCTCCACAAGAGCCTCCGCGACTTCCCGCGCTCGACCGAGGAGATCGCGCGCGACGGTCCCGTCGACGCCGACGAGGTGCCCGCGATCCCGCCGGACCTCATGGCGACTGCCGTCGCCCACGAGGGGCACGCCGGCGGCCCGCGGACGGAGGTGGCCGAGACGGACGACGCCGAGGCGCCGGCTGCCGACGACGACTGATTCGCGCTTCCGGCGGCCCCCGGGTCGACACGCTGACCGGGCCGGGCGTCCGACGTGAGACCGGCGCGCGGGGACGCCGAGAGGAACGCGGAGGCGACGCTCTTCCGAGCGGGCCGTAGTTACAGAAGAGAATTTCGGTAACGCGCGTTACAGAAATGTAATTCAGATTATATTTAACTTCCCGTAGTGCCTTTCATCGGTTGCGATGCAACACGGACCACTCGATCCGCCGATCGGCGACCATCAGGGGCCAAGCGGCCCGCGAACGCTATCCGGACTCGCCGCGTTCACCCTCCTCGCGGCGTTCGTCGTCGGGACCCTGCTCGTCCCGGCGGTCGGCATCGCAGCCGTCGTCGCGGCGGCGGCCGTCGGCGTCGGTCGCGAGGCGTACCGACGCCGCGAAGCCGGTCGGCAGCCCCCCGCTGACGCGTCGCCTTCCGAACCGCGGCCGCGCCCGGACTGAGCCGACGGATCGGCTCCGAGCGCACCGACGCCGCGGTTCGCCGCCACCGACTCGCAAATACCGACACCCTCCGACCGGCCCGCCTCGGCGGCCCGCGAGCGCCGTCGACACGCCCGGCGGTTCGGCGGTCGCGCGTCGCGCTGAGGGCCGGCCGAAACACTAAGTCGGACCTCTCGGATGGTGTCGGTGTGACGAGCGACGGCTTCCTCACCGATTCCGGGGTTGAACTGGAGCGGGCGTTCGGGCTCGTCGCCAGCGACACCCGAATCGAGATCCTCCGAGCGCTGTGGGACGTTCGCGTCTCCGACGGGGAAGGCGCCTCGTTCTCGGAGCTCCGCGAGCGGGTGGGGGTCAGCGACGGCGGCCGGTTCAACTACCACCTCGGGAAGCTCGTCCCGGAGTTCGTCCGCAAGCGCGAGGAGCGCTACAGCCTGACCCACACCGGGGCGAAGCTGATCGGCGACGCCGTCTCGGGGGCCTACACGGAGACGGACGGACCGAGCGTCCGACAGGCGGCCGTCGGCGACTGCCACATCTCGGACTGCGACGGGAGCACGACCGTCGAGTACCGCGACGGCGAACTGCGGTTCGGCTGCGACACCTGCGACCGACGGCCGGACGCCGTCCCGGTGCCGCCGATCGTCGTCGAGTCGAACGACGCGGACGACGTCCCCGTGGTCGGGAGCCGCTTCTCGATGCTGACCGTCGAGCGGACCAACCGAGGGTTCTGTCACCTGTGCGACGGTCCGATCGAGCAGACGGTCGCCCGGTTCCACCCCGACTTCGAACCCGACCTCGACGGTTCGGTCGACGTCATCCACGAGTGCCGAGCCTGCGGGGAGTGGCGGCGGAGCGGCGCCAGGGGGACGCTCATCGGCCACCCCGCGACGGTGTCGCTGTTGTACGACGCCGGGATCGACTACCGGGCGGTCCCGCACTGGGAACAGACGTGGCTCAACGAGGCGACCGAGCGGGTGGTCGACG
The DNA here is from genome assembly GCF_005435015.1 of Halorubrum sp. SP9. Classification (NCBI taxonomy): domain Archaea; kingdom Methanobacteriati; phylum Methanobacteriota; class Halobacteria; order Halobacteriales; family Haloferacaceae; genus Halorubrum; species Halorubrum sp. SP9. The sequence continues at coordinate 37,023 of NZ_SGXU01000018.1, read as the reverse complement.
AGGATCCGGTCCGCGTCGCGGTGACGGCACCAATCGGCGGCACCGAACACCGGTTCACGCTCGACGGGTCGCTCGACGTGGTCGACTGGGAGTGAGCCTGTTGACGTTCGCTTCGCTCGCTCTCTGATTCGAATCCCTCGGCGCATCCTCCCGCACCGACTCACTCGTCGCTGTCGCTCCTCGTTCGTTATGTGCGGGAGGATGCGCCGGCCGGGATTTGAACCCGGGCCATGAGCTTGGAAGGCCGCGCTCGACCACAACGCTCGCGCGAAACTTCCACTCCGTCTTGCGCTTTTCAGGCGTCTCTACTGTCTCTAAATGGGTTACCAGTATATAAAACCCGCACCATGAGCGCTTAGGCGACTGGCTCAGGATGTGTCAATAACGGTCAAAAATTGGTTTGATTGACTGAGAATCTATTGTTCCCAAGTGACTCAAATACCGTATTCGTCAATAAGCCGATTCGCCGCTCCCTCCTCCGTTTTATAATATCGCTTCTCCCCGTTAGCAAGTTCGATTGCGAAAGAGTATGTGTCACTATCAGGCTCGTACCACTTGTCTGAATGGACCTCTAATGGATCGTCCATCTTGGCCTCCTCTCCGGATTCTATATATTCAGTTTCATCATCCATATTGAACTTAATTTTCCCATCGACAAACTCAATATAACCTTTGTCATATAGTGCCCCGACAATAGATCCCGTTGTTGCGGCGGCGGCTCCCGCCACAGGACCAGCAATAGCTAATGCGACTGTAACTCCACCAACAGTCAATCCGAAGGTAGCTGGTCCGCGCTCTTTAGCACGTGATTTTACCGTATTAACGAGACTGTTAATGTCATAGGTCTCCCCGTGAACGTGAAGTTTTTTAGAATCTTCGTCAAACCATACACCATCTGGTAATTTCTCATTTAGCTGTTCAACCGACGTGTAAGCCTCATCAACTACCGCGTCCGGTTCCTCTTCACTCATACAATCTTGTGTAACCTTCTGATACTAAATTGTATCCACAATTGTATTGATCAGCAGATTCCTTCTGTTCACACCACAGGAGATATGACCCCCTGAGCATACTACTCCTCTATGTCGCTGTCACTCCCCGACCTCGATTCTCACCTCTTCAAATGTGCCGACATAATCAGAGACGCCGTCGATCCGACCGACTACAAAGAGTTCATTCTCCCGCTCGTCTACTACAAGGCGATCTCCGACGAGTACGAAAAGCAATACGAAAAGAATGTTGAGAAGTACGGTGACGAGGACCTCGCCCGACGCCCGAAGCTCTACGACGTTCCCGTTGTTCCCGAAGGCTACCTGTGGGACAACCTCCGAAGCGTTAGCGACAACGTTGACCAAGCTCTAAACGAGGCCTTCGACGCCGTCACCGACGCGAACCCCGAGCTACAAGGCGTCTTCCGGGCCGACTACATCGACGCCGACGCCCTTGACGACGATCGCCTCGGGAAGCTGGTTGAACATCTCTCCACACACGATCTTGACCGGGACAGTATCCCTCCGGATATGCTCGGAGAGGCGTACATGGACCTCGTTCGTCAGTTCGCTGAAGAAGAAGGGAAATCGGGCGGTCAGTTCTTCACGCCCCCACACATCGTCAACCTCTGTGTACGGCTCGTAGACGACTTTGAGGACGGTCAAACATTCCACGACCCAACGGTCGGATCCGGGGGAATGCTCATTGAGGCGGCCCGCTACTACCGTGAGGAGCAAGGTGGGGACCCTGAGAAGTTCCGGTTCTCCGGACAAGAGATTAACCCGGACATTGCCGCGATCGCGAAAATGAACCTCTCCATTCACGGGTTGAACGGAACGATCGAACGGGAAGACTCTCTTTCGAAGCCAGCGTTCACCAACGAAGACAAAAATGAACTCACTCGGTTCGATCGGGTTCTCGCCAACTTCCCCTTCTCGGCTGATTGGGCGAAAGACGAGCTACAGGACGACCCCTACAATCGGTTTGACTGGCACGAAAAGCTCCCCCGTGCGGATCGTGGTGACTACGCTTTCATTCAGCACATCGCGAAACAACTGAAGAACCCTGAGAAGGATGGGAATGGAGGGAAGGCGGCTATTGTTATTCCTCACGGCGTTCTGTTCCGGAAACACGAGAGTCGGTATCGGAAGCCGATGTTGGAGAACGACATGGTGGAGGCGATCGTTGGTCTTCCCGAGAATCTATTCCAGAACAATTCGATCCCATCAGCCGTTCTCGTGTTGAATGCTGACAAGCCAGAGGAACGGGAGAACGAGGTTCAGTTCATCCACGCCGCCGACGAAGACTTCTATCGTGATGAATCGAATCAGAATGTTCTCACAGAGGATGGACTTGATCACATCGTTGAGAACTTTCGTGGGTGGACAACCGAAGAACGGGTGAGTCGAACTGTCTCGTTGGATGAGATTCGGGAGAACGACTACAATCTCAATGTCGCTCTGTACGTAGACACGACTGAGCCTGAAGAGGACATAGATGTTAAAGAGGAACTGGCGAAGCTACGGGAACTACAGACTGAACGCAACGAGATTGAAGCAACGATGAGCGAACATATGGAGGTGTTGGACTATGAGTGAAGACCTAACTCTGGATGAGTTTCAGCAAGTAAAGCCCGGAGAGAACTCCAAATCCGAATGGCAAGAGTCAAAACTTGATTATCTTCTTTCTGATCTGCTAACTGGAAGCCGCCCGACAGGCGGAGGTTTAGATGATGGGCAATATATCAGTATTGGTGGAACTCAGATTGATTCAGAGGGATATATTGATCTTCACGACTTAGTGTACATTCCTGAAAGCTACTTTACACAGGTTCAAGAGACTCAATTACAGAAACACGACATTCTGGTCGTTAAAGATGGTGCGAACACCGGTGACGTAGCTATTGCGTGGGAATCTGACGACCGTATTGTAACGAACGAACACATATTTACACTTCGGGCAGATTCAACTATTAATTCGCCATATCTGTTCTACTTTCTATTGTCTCATCAAGGGTGGAAGCAGATTAATGGAACAATCACTGGTTCCGCACAAGAGGGAATCAATCGGGGCTTCACTGGTAAGGTTGATATCCGATATCCCTCGATCTCTGAACAACGTAAGATCGCCGCTGTACTCTACACGGTTGACCGGGCGATTGAGAAGACGGAACAGATAAGATCACAAGTAGATCGGGTTCGTGAAGGGATAGTGCTCAATCTATTCGATCAAGACGCCAGCAGTGAAAGGAACTCTGATGTTTCTAAACAAAATCAGATTGACAAGATACTGAAATCGCGGCGAGAGGTGTGGGAAAAAGCGGAAAGAGAACGTCAAAAGCGTGCCGGCAACCTTGATGGCCAGATAGATGACTCCAAGTACAGCCCCCCACTTAATTTAGCAACCCAACGGTTGCCGGAACTACCAGATGGTTGGATTTGGACCTCTTTAGACACATTTGTCGCGTATGATATTGATTATCGAGGAAAAACGCCCCCCTATTCCGAATCAGGAATACCTGTGATTTCGAGCGGAAATATCCAAGATAGCGAGATTGTATTCGATGAAGAGAGATATGTATCTCGGGAAACCTACGAAGAAAAGCTTAATCGAGGTGTCCCCAAAGCCGGTGATCTAATAATCACGACAGAGGCACCCGTTGGAAAGGTGGCATTATATCCGAAGGGAACATTCATGCCGACAAGGCGGATTATTACTTTTAGAACAGTTGGTGTTGATAATAGATTCTTACAAGCCGCGATACGTCATCCCTACGTACAAAACTATCTAACAGCACAATCTGGAGGATCTACGGTGGGTCGAATCCTGAAAGATCATCTGTTGAAGACGCCAATTCCCCTCCCACCTTTGGACGAACAAAAACAAATCGCCGAGACTCTAAGATCGTTTGATGAAAGACTGTCTAACGAAGCTGAATATAAATCACAACTCAAGCGACTCAAACAAGGTCTCCAACAAGATCTTCTCTCTGGAACAGTTCGTACCACCAACACTAACATAGAGGTGCCCGACGAAATCGCCCAACATGGTTAGCGTCCCCAACGAAGGCGGCGTCGAACGGTCCCTCCTTTCATGGCTTGACGCCGTTGGTTGGGAAGTACACGGTCAAGACGGAAGTCGTGGCGCGAACGTTCTCGACGGGAAGTATGACCGCCGGAGTAACGAGGTCATCTACTGGAATCTCCTGAAAGAGCAAATAATCGAAATCAACGACGAAATCACAGAGGACAACGCCGATCGATTCCTCAACTCACTCCGTCGCGAGCTTGACTACGAGAACCTACTGGAAGGCAATCAGAACTTCCATGAACTGCTTACTAAAGGCAAGACATTTGGAATCGAGAACGCCCGCGGCGGCAACGACACAGTTTATGTTGATTTGATCGACTTCGATCCGGACGACTTCTTAGAATCAAATCGGTTCCACGCAGTCAATCAGTTCTCTGTCTCCCGAGGAGCAACGATTCGCCCGGACGTGACTCTTTTCGTCAACGGGATCCCCCTTGTCACGATGGAATTGAAGAGCGTCGCTCAAGACAACGACTACTACGACGCAATCAGCGATCTTCACCAGTACGAGGAGGACGTTCCCCGGCTGTTCATCCCCGGACTGTTCAACGTCGCCGCCGACACCATGGAGTTCCGATACGGCTCTGTGGGTGCCCCTGACGAATTCTACGAGCTGTGGAACGAGGCCCCCGAACAATACGCCGACGAGGACAATCCGATGAAACAGGCCGTCCAAGCCCTGTGTAATCCAGCGACCCTCGTGGACGTTCTCAAGAACTTCGTATTCTTCGAGAAACGGCCCGGCGGCGACGCCAAGATCATTCCGAGATACACCCAATACTACGCCGTCAACAGAATCCTCGACAGGGTCCGTGAAGGTGTCCATGACCGGGGACTAATCTGGCACACACAGGGTAGCGGGAAGTCCTTCACTATGCTCTACGCGGCCGAGAACCTCCTCTCTCGGAGTGAGGTGGCCCGCAACCCGCAAGTCTTCATCATCGTCGATACGGACAAGCTCAACAGCCAAATGCGGGACCAGCTTTCGAACCTCTCGCTGGCCCAATGGACGGAAGCCAAATCCATCGATCACCTCCAAGAACTGATCGAGGAAGGGAGTAGCCAACTGGTTCTCACGACCATTCAGAAGTTCCAAGACGTGGAGCCGGACACCCAAGGGAACGATGAGGTGATCGTCATGTCCGACGAGGCCCATCGGTTCATGGAGGCCGACCTCGGAAGCCGTCTCGACGCCGCACTCCCTAACAGTTCGCACTTCGGTTTTACCGGGACCCCTGTAAGAGAAGGGGAACGCGAGAAGGACCGCAACACGTTCACCGAGTTCAGTCCCGAAGGTGAGGACTATCTCCATCGGTATTCGGTCAAACAAGGGATCGAGGACGGCCTCATTCTCCCTGTTTACTTCACCCTCCGCCACGAGATGGAGTGGAAAGTTTCCGAGGACGCCCTTGACGAGAAGTTCGAACACGAGTTCCGTGGTATGACGACCGAGGAGAAGCGAGAGTTCATCAGTAAAAACGTCACCAGCCGGACTATGGCTGAACTCGAACCTCGGGTTGATCGCGCCGTCGAAGAGATAGACGCCCATTACAGCGAGAAGGTTGCCCCCAACGGCTGGAAGGGGATGGTTGTTACTCCGAGTAGACGGTCAGCCGCGATGTACGGAGAACGCTTACAGGAACGTCGGGGAGAGGACGCCGTCGAAGTCCTCTATACATCCACCAACGACGATCCCGACCTCATTCGGAAATTCCATACGGACCCCGAGGAGCGCGACAGTATCGTTGAAAGCTTCAAGGAACCCGATGAGGATCCGAGCCTTCTCGTCGTTCACAATATGCTCCTAACGGGCTTCGACGCGCCGATCCTCAAGACGATGTATTTGGACCGGAACCTGAAAGACCACAATCTTCTCCAAGCGATCGCTCGGACAAACCGGCCAGCCGATGGGAAACAGAACGGGGAGATAGTAGACTTTCAAGGGGTCTTCAAGAACATTGACGACGCCCTCGACTACGAGGCCGAGACGAAGGCATACGCGGCCCGTGACGAGGAAGAGTTATTCGACGATCTCGTTGACCAGTTGGAGACGGTTATGGACATTTTCGACGGGATCCCGAAAGACGACTCTCAAGAGGCCACCAACGCCGCCGTCTCACGGATCAGTAAACACCCGGAACGCCGCGAATTCAAACAGGGCTTCCGCCGGCTCCAGAATCTCTACGAATCCGTTGCTCCCGATGGTCGGCTGATTGAGGAAGGGATTCAGGACCAGTACAAGTGGTTAAGCCGTATTCAGGTGGCATTTGAACGGACGACTTCGGGGAAGGAAGCTCCCGAAGACGATATGCGGGAGAAGACACGCCAGATAATCAACGAGAACGTGGACGTTGGTGAGATCCGCGACGACTTCCCAACCTACAAGCTCGGAGAGGAGTTCCTTGAAGACGCAGAAGGGCTGGATAATCCCGGCGTGAAAGCCTCCCAAATAGCCCATGCCACTCAAGATCACCTCCATCCGAGAACGGGTCAGAACCCCCACTACCAGCGTTTGAGCGAGCGGGTGACAGAGATCGTAGAACGCTGGCAAGGCGGTGAGGTGGCTGATCCGGAGGCTGTAGAGGCACTCAAATCGATTGAGGAAGAAGTCCTTGAAGTTGAGAAAGAAGCTGGTGATGACGCCGACGAACGTGCCAAATACGCTATTGAGAATCACCTAACAGAGGAGCTTGACGAGGAATTTGAACGCGAGAAGGCCGCCGACATAGCAGATTCCATCGTCGATCAGTTTGAGGACCGCGTGGATCGTGCGTATTCAGGGTGGCAAACGAACAAGGCGACCGAACAAGATATTGAGGAGCTGATCCTCGATGTGATCGCGCTTGAGTACAACCGACCCGATCTCATTGACGACCCACTCGTAGACGCGATCCGGAATTACCTCGTGAACAATTACAATGCCTGAAACGGCACCTCGGAAGGTTACACTTCAAAACGAGAACGTCGTCTATGAGGTACGCCATAGCGACGAGGCAACGCAATCACGGATTGATGTGGATTTACATGGGGTTCGGGTGGTTCTTCCAGAGGACTCCACCACGGTCCCCGAGGAGCTTCTCAAGGAGAACGCCGTGTGGGTTCTGGAAAAGAAGCAAAAGTACGACGCCTATCGTGAGCAAATCCCTGATCGGGAATTCGAGGAAGGAGAACGATTTCCATATCTCGGGGAACAGTACAAGATTGTCGTAGAACAACGGTCCTCTTCACAGGTAATCGAGAACGAATTTCGGCTGGCAAAGCACCATGTTGAGCAGACCTCTATCAAGCGGGCTGTGGAAACATTATATCGGCGGGAAGCTCGGGAACTCTTTGAGAAGCGGGCCAATCACTTCGCGGATGAGATAGGAGTCGAGTACGACAAGATCGAGGTCAGAAATCAACGGACGAAATGGGGATCATGTTCCACTACCGGAACTCTCGGATTGAATTGGAGGTTAATGATGGCCCCTCCCGAGGTAGTTGATTACATCGTGATCCACGAATTGGCCCACCTCCAAGAGCAAAATCACACAAACGAGTTTTGGTCTTTAGTTGCTGAATACGACTCTGAATACGAGGAACACGCTCATTGGTTGGACGCCAATAGCACACAGTTGGTGTTCTCTGAAAGCGATCTATAGGTGTATAATATGAATATCACAACTTATCTATTATTCCTATAACCCCTATATCAGATATATTAACTAAATTAAAATGGTTGGATTGACCAGTTCAGGTCCTCCGGAAATACAGACAAACAATCTACAATAAACCCCGGTCAAAGCACCAATCCCCTCAGACGACTGAGAATTGTTTCTAAGAGATTTTAACTCTGAGATGTATCAAACCACTTATAGTGAAATCAAATTGGTTAGAAGACACGTCAGAGGCCTTAGGATCGATCTTCACCAAGGGGAAGAGCCTCTATAATCGACTCGGTACACTTCTACCGTAACTACAATTAGCTCTGATCAGTGATAAAACTACTTCTCAGGCCTCAATAACCGGTTTAAGCCATTCATGAAGACAGCACAGCTACTACCGAACCTGTATCAGCACAACAGCACAGCATAACCACAGCACAGACAGCACAGCCACAGCACAACAGCACAGCTACAGCACAGCTACAGCACAGCACAGACAGCACAGCCCCTTCTCCCGAATAGATTTGCTGTACGTTACTAACTTTCCCATATGATACAGAATATGTTAACAATACTATCAACAACAATACTACTCTATAATATTACCATTACTGTTAACAGCTGTATGTATTGTCAAACAGGTACCACGGCACACAATCACACACATTATTCGGTTCAAGTTTGATGACTTCGATAGCTCATATCTCTGTAGATAGAGATAATGTGTCAGAAATTGGTAAGAAAGTGTGAAATAATTATATCGCATATTAGTTCATAAACAGGTAGTTATGACTTGAATATCTTCTAATCCACCATCTGAAGGAGGTAACCCGCTCAGAAATTTTCTCGATTTTGACGAGCTTTAGGGGGAGTCTGACCGACAAATCTGTTCGCGAAAACAACCTTCTCCGAAGCGCGCGAGAACAACTTTAGGATAGTTTCTACAAAACAGCAAATATATACAAGTACGTGTATAGAATTTTGCCAGTAGTATAATATATTTGGCAACTGATACCTCTTAGCTACGACAATTCCACGTAGACTGGATTATATTCCGGAACCAAGCCCGTTCTCGCGTACAACTTCTAACGAACCGACGATTGATTGGGTGATCACGTCTGATTATATTGTCGCACCGGATATTTGATTTCCATCTTGAATTGTCTCTGGCTGAAGACGCGGATTGAGCTACTTCATTTTATTATGTGCTGGTCTTTGTGGGTTTGATTAATAATTCACACTCAATAAATAATAACTCTATTATTAGATAACCAAGAGTAATTTACAGGTTATCTAAGAACGGCCTCCGTACAAGCCTACTCACGTCGGGATCGTCTCCCTCTATCGCCTCTGAGATGATTTCCATTTCTTCCTCGGAGAATTCCGCAAATGCGCGGCCGTTCTCCCGTTCAAGTGCCTTCCAAAGGGTCGCTTCAAGTAGTTCTATCTCTATCTCCCGACGCCGTTTGGGAGTTCCACAGCTAACGTATTCTTCGGTGAGTGCCTCGACCTCTTCGGTGTCAATGTTGATCTCTGTCATCGTTATCCCATCCGGTTCAGCGCGTCGCGTCGGTCTTCTACTGGTGCCTGATCGTATCGCATAGTCGTCTTCGGACTCTTGTGACGTAACTGTGCCTTCGCCGCCGCCAAGTCTTCCTCCCGAGTCATGTAAGTCCCTACCGAGTGCCGGATCGTGTACCAGCTCATCTGACGGTTCTCAACGGGTATCTCGGCAATCCCACAGAGCCTGTGGAGGACTTTCCGAAGTGAACTGGAATTGTATGAGTTTCCGTGACGAGTCAACCAGAGCGCGTCAGAGTCGTCATACTCGTCGTGGTATTCTCGTTCATCCAGCCACCGCTCAAGGGCGCTTCCCGTTCGTTCAGTAATACTGACTGTCCAGTTGTCCTCGTTCTTTGAAGACTCGTCTTTCGGGATCCGGAGAACGTTATTCTTGATATCAACCCATTGGATTCGCGCTCTTTCGACCTCTATCGGACGGAGGCCTGTATCGAGGCTTGTCCATGTGATCGACGGGATCTTCCACGAGTTCGCTTTAGTCCAGTCTTCGGGAACAATCTCTGTCTTCGGCTTTTCAAGGCGCTGTGAGAGGTACTGTCTCCATTGGTCGCGTTCTCCCGGGGAGAGTCCGTTGTAAGCGGGAACGGAACCATAGTCGAGTGCGGCGTCTCGTACAGCCCGCCGTTCATCCATCGTCAGGAAGTCCCGAGGCGCAGAGAGATCCTGTGAGAAAGTGTGTTCCGGCTCCCACTCTGTGTCTGCGCCTTCAACGTGGTTTTGATACTTGAAGACGCGCTTGAGGCACTTCTGAACAATGTCTTTGTAGGTGTCGCTGTACCTGTCTCCCTCCATTACGAGGTACATCATATGCGCGTCTGCGCGGTCTGTAGTTAGTCTCGTACTGTAGTTCCCGGTCTCCTTCCAGTTCCAGACGTTGTAAAGATCGATTTTGTACGTGACGTTCGCAACGGTACTGTCGGCGTAGCCCTCGGCTCTTTCGGGGTTCTTACCCATGGTGTCGAGCCAGCGAAGGAGGCGTTCTTTGTAGTCGTAGTAGTCCGTATACCGTCGTTCATCAAGGTAGTCGCGCGCGGTCCCGCCGACTATGGGGGCTTTCCCGATTTTTTCCATCGGTTCAGGCCCCACCGCTGTCGTGCGGTTTTATTGTTTTGAGCCTGTCACTATCCAGAATCGCTGTACTGCGTCGGGGTGTCTCTGAAACACCCGGGCATTGAGTTGCGGTGTCCATGTTGGATTCATCCTCAAGACACCTGAAAAGTGCGGGACGCGACGGAGGAGCGTATGCGCCGGCCGGGATTTGAACCCGGGCCATGAGCTTGGAAGGCTCAGGTCCTACCACTAGACCACCGGCGCTCGCGTCGGCCGATGACGCACCTACACGTAGGCGGAACGAGTCTCATAAGCGTTCCGTGTTCGGGTGGGTCGGCAGGTGGAACGCCGCCCGAGGGGCGTGGTTAGGTCTTAAAGACCCACGATACTGCGGACCTCTCCCAGCTCGTTAGAACCCTTTTCAGCCGCTTAGAAACCTGTTCGGGACATATGTGTGTACCCACCCAACGTACATCCGTGAGGTGAGACCGATGTCATACCAATCGAGCAATCCGCTGGTCGGCGAGACCGAGTTCGCGCTGGACGGACCGTGGGCGACCTACTGGATCGCGTTCATCCGCGTCGTCACCGGGTGGTGGTTCTTCCACTCCGGGATCACGAAGATCATCGAGAGCGGCTTCGCGTACACCTACGGCTCGGCGTACATGCAACAGATGACCGGGACCGCCCTCGGCGGCATCCCGGTCTGGATGGGGAACAACCTCGCGTGGCTCATCGAGCCCGGGGTACCCCTCTTCGAGACGCTCATCGGCCTCGCGCTGATGGCGGGAGCACTGACCCGGTTCGCCGCGTTCGGCGGAGTCATCTTCATGAGCCTCTTCTGGATCGGCAACGCCGGGTTCGGTCACGGCGTCGTCAACAGCGACCTGATGGGGCTGCTCCTGTTCATGACGGTGATCGTGCTCGCGGCCGGGCGGTACTACGGCCTCGACGCGCTCATCGAACGGACCGAACTCGTCAAACAGAACCCCAAACTGCGGTACCTACTCGGCTGAGAGGTGACCACTAATGACAGACATCATCGACACGGCGGCGCGGGCGTTGAGCGCGGGACTGATGCTGTTCGGCATCGTCGTCCTGGGACTCGTAGAGGTCCTGGCGGGACAGCCGTACAGCCCGGTTCCGATGACGAACGAGGCGGGCGAGGTGGTCGCGACGCCGCTGATCGCCCCCGAGATCCGGACGGGATTCGTGCTGGCGGGCCTCGCGGTGCTCGGCCTGTACGCGGCGTACCGTCTCGTGGCGCCGCTCCCGGAGGACCGGGACGTCAGCCACGAGACGATGGCCGACTGAACCGAGGCGGAGTCACCGACCGCGACTCGACCGACGTGCGGCGGCGTCGCGGACGACGGTCACTCTTCTGCGGTACTCGCCCGTTCGTCGAGTGACGCCTCCGAGTCCTTCGGTCCGTCCAGCGGCGGATCGTCCGCCGAGTCCGCTCCGTCGGCGGTGCCGCCGTCCGTGCTGGCGGGGGCGGTCGAGTCCGGATCGCCGTCGCCGCCGAACGTGAACGCCGACTCGCCCGTCTCCGTCGTCGCCGCCGACTCGCCGGCCTCCGCGTCACTCGTTGGACCGTCGTCACCGACCGCACCCGCCTCGACGTCGACATCGAAGGCCTCGGTCGTCCGCCGGAGGTCCGCCGCCCGTTCGCGGAGGTCGTGCGCCTGCTCGGAGACCTCGCCGAGCGTGGCGGCCTGCTCCTCGGCGGCGGCGGCGACGGTGGTCGCCTCGGCGGTGGTCTGCTGGCTCACGCCCGCGAGGTCGTCGACCGCGCCGGTCACCTCGTTGACCGACGTCGCCTGCGCGTCCATCGCGCCGGATATCTCCTGAACGCCGTCGTCGGCCTCGCTCACCCGGTTCGCGACCTCAGAGAGCGCGTCCTCCGCGTCCTCGACGACCGCGACGCCGTCGTCGACGCCGTCGCGGATCGCGGCCATCTCGTCGACGCTCTCGTCGGTGCGCTCGCGGAGGCCCGCGATGAGGGACTCCACCTCGGCGGCGGACGCCTGCGTTTCTTCGGCGAGCGACTTCACCTCCTCGGCGACGACCGCGAAGCCGGAGCCGGCCTCGCCCGCGCGGGCGGCCTCGATCGAGGCGTTGAGCGCGAGCAGGTTCGTCTGGTCGGCGATCTCTGAGATCGTCTCGACGATCGCGTCGACCTCGGCCATCTCGGCCTCGAGCCGCTCGATCGTCTCGGCGGCGGACTCGGAGCGCGCCTCGATCGCGTGGAGCTCCGCGACGGCGTCGGCGGCGGCCTCGCGCCCCTCCTCGGTGAGCGCGTCGGCCCGCCGGGAGGTGGTCGCGACCTGGTCCGCGGAGGCGGCGACCTCCTCGACGGTCGCCGACATGTCCTCCATCTCGCCGGCCACCTCGGCCAGCTGGCGGCTCTGCCGCTCCGCGCCGGCGGATATCTCGTCGACCGCCTCGCTGGTCTCCCGGCCGGCGGCCGCGGCCTCGTCGGTGCCGTCGGTGACCGCGTCGCTCCGCTCGGCCACCTCGACCGCGAACGCGTCGACCTCGGCGATCGCGCCCTCGAGTTCGTCCATGGCGTCGTTGAACTCCGTGGCGATGGAGCGGAGGGCGTCCGGGTCGTCGGGCTCGACGCGTAGCCGGGCGGTGAGGTCGCCGTCCGCGCAGGCCGCCATCGTCTCGCCGAAGTCGCCCGCCCGAGACTCCAGCCGGTCGGCGAACGCCTCGCTCTCCGCCTTCGCCGCCTCGGCGCGCTCGCGCTGCGTCTCGGCCGACTCGATCTGCTCGCGCAGCGAGTCGCGCATGGTCGCGAACGCGACGGAGAGGTCCCCGAACTCGTCGCGTCGCTCCGTGTGGAAGTCAACGCCGAGGTCGCCGTCGGCCAGCGCCGACGCCCGCGCCCGGAGCCGGTTCAGTTCGACGACGGTGCCGCGACCGAGGGTCGCGCCGATCAGCCCGAGCCCGACGATCGCGACGCCGACGATGAGGATCAGGTTCCGCCCGATCATCCCCGAGAGCGCGTACGCCTCAGAGCGGGGGACGTGGACGGCGACGGACCAGCCCTCGGACGGGACGGGGGCGTACGCGACGAAGTAGCGCGCGCCGTCCGCGAAGCCGAGCGTCGCCGACGAGACGTGTCCGACCGAGTCCTTCCCGTCGGAGAGCCGCGAACGGAGCGTCTCGTCGTATCGCTCCCCGGCGACGCCGTCGCGGTCGCTCGCGCCGATCGTGCCGTCCCCTTCGACCAGCGTCGTGAACGCGCCGTCCGTCGGCTGCCGGAACTCGCCGACCATCGACTCGAGCGAGACCTCCACGACCGCGTACTCCCGCTCGGGCGTCCCGGCGACGTACGCGACCCGACGCTCCCCGTCGACCTCGTACGTCGGCGTGGTCGTGACCGTGTCGCCGAGCAGGAGCCCGTCGTCGAACCACGGCCGGCTCGTGAGGGTCTCCGCCCGGTCGCCGCCCCCCTGGGCCTCGTCCGTCGACGCGATGACCGTCCCGTCTTCGCGGTCGATAAAGTGGAACGCCCGGACGTCGTCGCTCGCCCGCGACAGCCGCGACGAGAGGTACGCGGCGACCGCGTCCGGATCCTCGCCGTAGACGTCGTTGTCCGCGACCTCACCGGCGAGGCTCCGCCGCTCGCTGGTCCAGCCGTCGGCCTCGAGGGCGCCCAGCTCCGCGACGGCCGTGTAGTCGCCCTGCGCGTTCGATTCGAGCTGATCCGTCGTCTCCGCGTACGTGACGGCCCCGACGGCGCCGATCGCGAGGACGACGACGACGAGGGCCACGAGGAACTTCGCGAGATAGCTTCGAGCCACCACGCCGGGCGCGACCCGACGGAGGAGCCGCTCGAGGAAGGTATCGGCCATTACCACGAGACGGTCGACAAACCTTATTTAATCCCCGCACGCTGGTATCACATGCGATAATCAGCTGTCCGGAGCCGAGACGGTCGCGTAGCAGTTCCCGCTCGAAACCGCGGTTTCGAGCGTTTCGAGGGCGCTTTCGTCGAGGTCTGACTCGAACTCCGAAGGCGAGTAGATGTGATAGTACCTCGGGACCGTCTCGCCGCCCGGCAGGGTCCAGTCGACGGTCGTGTCGAACCCGTCGTCGCGGTCGAATCGGTCGTGTGCCGTGCTCCACGCGCTGACGAGCGCGACCCCGCCGGGCGCGAGGGCGCGCGCCAGTTCGTTCAGGCTCTCGATCCGGGCTGCTCGCGGCGAGAGGTGGTGGAGCGTTGCGACGTAGACCCCGAGGTCGACCGCGTCGTCGCGGACCGGCAGCGCGGCCGCGTCCCCGTGGACGAACTCGGTCGCGTCCGCGAACCCGCGCCCGAGAGCGCGGGCGGCCGCCTCGTCGAGCAGCCCGCGGCTGAGGTCCACGCCGACCGCGGTCTCGGCACGCGTCGCGAGCGCCTCCGTGTGTCGCCCGTTCCCGCAGCCGACGTCGAGCGCGAGGGTCCCCGACCGCCCCTCTAGGAACGACTCGACCTCGGGCCACGCGTGCTCCCGGGTCTTCGAGAAGTGCGCCGCGATGCGGTCGTACGTCGACTGGAGGTCCATACGCTCTCCCTCGGCCGCGAGGGGTATATGCCGACCGGACCGCGTCACACCACGCCGATCGCGACGAACGAGACGAGCGTGAGCGCGAGCAGCGCCACGACGTGTTTCACGCCGTCGCGCACCGAGCCCTCCCCGAGCTGGCCGGCGACGAGGCCCGAGCAGATCGCCTGAACCGTCGCGGCGTGGAAGAACAGCTGCTCGTAGGCCGCGGCGTTGATCTCGGCGATCCCGTCCGTGATCCCGCCGCCACCGAGAGAGGCGCCGGTCCCGGCCGCCGGGAGGCTACCGCCTCCCGTCTCCGGGACGGCGGCCGTCTCTATCGCCGGGATGAACGACACCGAGAGCGCCGCGATGATCCCGAGGAAGACGAAGAAGGAGATGTAGATGACGATGAGATACGTTAACATTACTTGTCGTCGCTCACGCCGGAGCGACCAGGTCGCACGCGACTCGTCCGCCGCGATCCGGAGGACGGGTCCGACGTCGCCGCTCGCTCGCATCGCGTTGGTGACGAGGGCGACCGCCCGGGACATCATCGGCGATCGGACCCGCCGCTCGAGGCGGCGCAGCGCGGTCGCGACGTCCGCCCCCCAGTCGACGTCGCGGCGGGTCCGGCGGAGGTCCGCCGTCAGCGCCTCCAGGTTCGAGTCGGCGACGCGGCGGACGCTGCCGACCACGGCGGTCCCCGCCTCGTTGACGCTGGCGAGGCGGTCGAGGAAGTCGGGCACCGCGGACTCGATGCGGCGGACCCGACGCTTGCCGAACTCGTAGGCGACCGCGTAGGCCGCGAGGGCGAAGGCGGTCGCGGCGACGATCGGCCCGTCGACCTGGTCGGCCATCTCCACGGGCGTCCCGAGCGTGATCGGGAACGCGAAGACGAGGAGTCCGACGACCGCGACCGGGACCGCGACGAGAAACACCGTCCGCGGCGAGGCCAGCACCGTCTCGGCCGGCGACGCGATCAGCCGACGCACCCAGCGGAGGCGGTCGTATATCCGGAGGCGCTCGCGACTCTCCGTCCAGCGGTTCGCGCCGGCGCCGCTCGCGTCGACCCCGTCCGAGCCGCTCCCGGTCGCCGTTCCCCCGTCGAACCGCGGGGGGTCGCCCCGGTCCCCGGACCCGTCCGTCGCGTTGCGAACTCCGGTGACCGACGGGGTGTTCGGGTCGTCGAGCGACGACTCCGCGACCGTCTCGGTGCCGCCGACGCCCTGCGTCACGCTGTCGACGTAGACGACGAAGCCGAAGGTGCCGAGCGGCACGCCGAGGTAGACGACGACGCGGAGGAGCGGCATCGTGTCCTGTAAGACGAGCCCGATGACGACGAGGATGGTGATGAAAAACAGCGGTCCGGCGACCAGCGCCGTCACGTACGCCTCGGCGAACGTCGAGAGCAGTTCCAGGTACTGCTCCTGTTTCGCCTCCGCCTCCGCCTGATAGCGCTCGTACTGGTCCTTGAGGAACGTCGACACGGACTGCCCGGTTCCGAGGACCGACGCGAGGTTCTCCGAGAAGTCCGAGAGGTCGTCGCTGGGCGTCCGCCGCGAGATGCGCTGAAGCGCGGTGAGCGCGTCCGTCCCGAAGGCGTTCATGTCGCGGACGGCCACCGACAGCTCCGTGGCGGCCTCGCCGTACACCGCCTCGTTCTCCGCGAGCGTGTCCATCACGCGGGGGAACGCCATCCCCGAACGCGAGAGCGCGTACATGAACGCGACCGTCCGCGGCAAGGTGGCGTCGATCTCGGCGGCTCGCGCGGCCGCCCGCTGGTCGAGCAACTGCCAGCGACCGACGTACACGCCCAGCGCGAGCCCCGCCCCGACGGTCGCGGAGGCGACGAGGAGGAGGACGAACAGCCGTCCAAGCCCGAGGTCGGCCAGCCGCGCGACGCCCGCGAGGAACCCGAGCTGGGCCGGGAGCGCCTCGCGGAGCGCGGCCTCGCCGACGTCGAGCGCGGCGAGCAGTCCCCCGGCCGCGTACACGCCGATCACGCCGCCGGCGACCCCGAGGACGGCCGCGTACAGCAGGGTCCGCGACGCGTAGACGCGGTGCGTGGTGCCGGCGACGTGGGCCGCGCGCATCCGGTCGCGCTGGGCCTTTCGCCGCGTCTCGTTCTCGCCGACGTAGTCGCCGAACGCCGACAGCGCGACGCGGGTGACGAACAGGTCGGCCCGGTCGTCGACGAACTGGAGCGCGAGCGCGAGGCAGGCCCCGACCGCGACGACGAGGGGCAGGTACTCGATCATCGGCCCGCGGGATCGGTCATCGGGTCTCCAGCGCCGGTTCGGCCCTCACCGACCTCCTCGCCGCCGAGGTCGTCGGCGTCGACGTCGTCGGCCGCGGCGGCGCGCTCGTCGAGCTTCTCCATCACGCGGTCGGGGTCGGCGTAGTACTCGTTGACGAGGGCGGTGAACGTGCGGTAGTCGTCGATGCCGAGCGCGGAGAGCAGTTCGAGGAAGCGCTCGCGGCGCCGGACCTCGCGGAGGAGCTCTGAGCGCGACCAGGCGCGCTCGTCGGCGATCTCCGCCAACAGCGACGAGTCGTTCCGCTGGAAGGTGTCCGAGTCCGGGCGCCACTCGAACGCCGAGGAGTAGTCGAGTTCGCCGGTGCGCTGGTCGATGCCGCCGATCTCGCCGATCGTCTTCGCGCGGCGCACCCGCTCGTCCCCGGAGCGCGTGAGCGTCTGGACCGAGAGCATGTCGAGCGACTGGACCATCGCACGCGGGACGTTGATCGGCTCGTTCTCCAGCCGGTTGATCACCGTCTCGATCGAGTCGGCGTGCATCGTCGAGAAGGTGGTGTGGCCCGTGTTCATCGCCTGGAACAGGGTGATCGCCTCCTCGCCGCGCACCTCGCCGACGACGATGTACTCGGGGCGGTGGCGCAGCGCCGAGCGCAGCAGGTCGTACATGTCGATGTCGGTCCCCTCGAACCGGCGCTCGCGGGTGACCGCCGAGAGCCAGTTGTCGTGGTACAAGGAGAGCTCGCGGGTGTCCTCGATGGTGAGGACCTTCGCGCGCGGCGGGACGAACATCGACACCGCGTTCATCGAGGTGGTCTTCCCGGAGGCGGTGCCGCCCGCGAAGATGAGGCTCTTGTTGTGCTCGATACAGAGCCAGAAGTACGCCATCTGCTCGATCGAGAACGTGCCGTACTCCACGAGGTCGACCGGGGTGAACGGGTCCTCCGCGTACTGGCGGATCGTGAACGCCGAGCCGCGCGGCGTCACCTCCTCGCCGAGCGCCAGCTCCGCGCGGGACCCGTCGGGGAGCGTCGTCTCGACGATGGGGTCGCCGACGGAGACGTGACGGCCGGACTGCTGAGCGAGGCGGATCACGTAGCTGTCGAGCGCTTCTTGGCCGAACGAGACGTTCGTCTCGATGTCCGTGTACTCGTCGTGGTAGACGAAGATCGGGAGGTCGTAGCCGTCACAGGAGACGTCCTCGATGTGGCGGTCGTTCAAGAGCGGGTCGACCTTCCCGTAACCGCGGAAGTCGCGGTAGAGGTAGTACGCGATGGCGTGGAACGTGTCCATCCCGGCGTCGACGCCGTACCCCTCTAACAGCGTCTCGAGCTCCGTCCGCAGCGTCTCCTCGTCCGTCTTCCCGCTCCCTTCGCGGTAGAGGAGCGGGTCGCGGATGTCGTCGACGACGCGGTCGAGCAGGTCGCGCTCGAACGCGTCGAGTTCGGGCTCGACCGCGTAGTAGCGGTGTTCGCTCTCGACGTCGTCGTAGGTGATCACGACGTACGCGTACGGAGCGTTCACCCAGTACCGGTCGACCTCGCGTTCGTCCTCGGGAACGGTGAACGAGGCGAGCGGTCCGTCCTCGTCCGGGCTGAACGGCCGGACGTCGAGCGTCGAGCCCTGGAGCAGCTCCCACGTGCGGGAGAGGCGCCGCTGGAGGGCCTCGATCCGGTCGCCGAGGTCGCTCCCGCCGGCGTCACTCGCCATGGCTACGGGGACGTAGAGGCGGGGGGAAGTTAAACTCCCCCCGGCGATTATCACGGTCGACATCGAACCGAACCGGCGTCCGGATCGGACCGAACCGGCGTCCGGATCGGACCGAACCGGCGTCCGGATCGGACCGAACCGGTGTCCGCGTCGATTCGCGCTGGCGCGTGCGCGTCGCCCACCCCGCGCTACCGCCGATCCGCCCGTTACGTTGATACGGCCGGACCGCAAAGCAGTTGGCACGAAATGCGGCGTGACTACTTCGATTTGACCGTTGAGGGCGTCGGGGACGGCGCCGGCTCTCGGTCGCCCCCGCTGGTGCGGATCGACTTCCACGGACCGGAGGAGCTGCTCCGCGAGCAGTTCTCCGGGGGCGAGAGCGACGGCGCCGACGGCGAGGGCGACGACTTACTCACCGCCGACGAGGTAGACGTCGCCTTCCGGCTCCGCGAGCCCCTGGACGAGGCGGACGACCCGGAGGGCGTGGTCGGCGTCACCAACCGGTACACCGGTGACTTCATCCTCGAACTCAACGAGACGGCGACCGACGTACTCCCCTTCATCCACGCCGCGCGAGACGCCACCGACGACGGCGACGCCCGGTACCGGGTCGAAATCGACGTGGACGGCGAGCGGCTCGTCACCTACGACAAAGACACCTTCCTCGTCTACGACCACGAGGGGAACCTCCTCCGCAGCGAGAGCCTGATCCCCTCGGGCGTCGAACTCTGAGGCGGACGGACGGTCTCGGGCGGACGCCCCGACCCTCACAGGCTGACGCTGTCGGGGACGAACCGGACCGAGTCGCCGGGTCGGAGGTCGAACGCGCCGTCGCCGCGCCCGTCGTTGACGTCGCACTCCGCGTAGCCGTGGCTCCCGACGGTGACGAGGCGGTCGCCGGGGTCGACGGCGCCGAACGTCGCCGCGACGGGCGTGAGGTCGCCGTCGACGCGGATCCAGTCGCGGCCGCGGACCAGTTCGCCGGGGACGTTGGTGATCACGTTGCCGAACCGGTCGATCGCGAGTACCTCGCCGTCGACGGCGACGACCTCGCCGCCGCCCTCCCCGTCACTCCCCTCGCCGTCGCCCGCCTCGTCGCGCTCCACCGTCGGCTCCGGGAAGCGGATGTCGACCGGGTCGCTCGCTGGCGAGAGGTCGTCCGTCCCCGCGAGCGTCTCGGCGACCGCGTCGGGATCGCTCGGGCCGTCTCCCGCCGCCGCACCGTCTCCCGCCGCCGCGTCGTCGAGGGCCGCCCGGACGCGGGCCGCGGTCGGGGCGAACACGTCGCGGCCGTGGAACGTCTCGCTCGCGGGCTCGTCGACCGCGATGGTCCAGACTTCGACGTCGGAGTCGTCGGCCGCGAGCGCTCGGGCCGGCGGCATCGCGAGGCCGTTGTCGGGCGCGACGAGGACGTGCGCGCCGGCGCGGACGACGAGCGCGTCGCGGTCGGTGCCGACCCCGGGATCGACGACGGCGCAGTGGACCGCCGGCGGGAACTCGGGGAGGACGAACCGCAGCCAGAAGGCGGCCGCCCGCGGGTCCCCGCGCGGCAGGTCGTGCGCGACGTCTATCATCTCGGCGTCCGTGTGTCGGCGGACGACGCCCTTCATCGCGGCGGGATACGGCGATCCGAAGTCCGAGGTCAACGTGATCAGACCCGATGTCATATCTGAAACCGCGTCCGGCGAGCGGTTAAAACGAACGGGCGACCGCGCCGTTCACCCGCCCGCCGCGGTGGCGCGCGCCTCCGAGTGGCCGGCAGGCCACGAGGAGCGCGTGCGAGGGAGCGGTGAGCGCTCGCAGAGCGCGAACCGCGAGGCTGGGGAGGCGTGAGGGCGGTGCTGTGCGGTCGCGGTGCGGGGCGGGACTCGAAGAGGGCAGCCGGGGCTTCGGAGACGGTCACCGCAGATTGACGGGTATCCATTACGAGAGAGCGAGGCCATCGAAGCTGTTCGCCGCCGGTACACGCTCGACGATTCGCGACCGACGGCCCTCGCTCCGCTCGTACTCCCCGCCCTACTCGTCCGAGGGCTCGTCGCCCAGTGAGTCGGTCTCGGCGATCCGGCGGATGCGCTCGACGCCGTCGACCTCGCGGATCACGTCGACGACGGCGTCCGGGACGAGGTCCTCCCAGTCGCGGCCGCGGATCATCCGCTCGCGGAGTTCCGTCCCCTCCAACACGTCGCGGCGGAACATCGGTGACTGGCGCACCTCGACGCCGGCCTCCTCGAACAGGCGGACTACGAGGGGGTTGTTCGAGTACGCGACGTCGAACCGCGGAGTCATGCTCTGGACGTGGCTCACCCACACGGAGTTGCGGTCGAGGTCCTCGATGGGGACGACGTAGGTGGTGACGTCCAACCGCTCGACCGCCTTCGTCACCATCATCACGCGCTCGCCGGCCGTGAAGGGGTTCCGCGTGGTGTGAGAGTCGCCCGCGGAGCCGATTCCCAAGACGAGTTCGTCGACCTCCGAGGCGATCTCTTCCACCATGTGCTGGTGGCCGTCGTGAAACGGCTGATACCGGCCGATGTAAAACCCCCGCATGGATCCACGTAGCGTCGCCGCCATTTATAAACCCGGCGGGAACGGCAGGAGGCCGAGATCGGTGAGTAAACGGCTTCAAAACGGTGTTTACTGCCCCCGAACCGACGCCTCCGGGGGGAGAAAGTATATCAGTAACCGACCCTTCCTTTCCAATAGCGACACTCGATTCTATGAGCAACGAGAAGGACACGAACGACCCGACGGCCGACGACCCCGACGAACCGCCCCACGGCGGCGTCGACGACTCGAGTCCGGCGGGGAACGGCGAGGACGCCGCGCACGGCGACCCCGAGCCCGACGACGGTCCGGCGAACGAGCCCCACGTCGACGACGCCGCGGACTCCGACGGGGAGTCGGCCGCGGACCCCGACGAGGAGTCGGCCGCGGACCCCGACGACGGGGACGACCCCTGGGACGACGGGATCGTCGTCGACGACGGCGGGGTCGACGAGACCGAGGTCGTCGGGGAGGGTCCCGACGGCGGCCGGAACGGCGATACCGCCGGTCCGGTCGACGACGGCGGGATCGACGAGCTCGGCAGCACCGTTGAGGTCGAGGGCGCCGAGATAGAGGAGGACCCGGACGAGGACGACCTCCTCGGCGGGCTCAAGATCGACACGACCGCCGAACTCGAGATCCCCGACCGGCTCG
Source organism: Halorubrum sp. SP9 (assembly GCF_005435015.1). Taxonomy (NCBI): domain Archaea; kingdom Methanobacteriati; phylum Methanobacteriota; class Halobacteria; order Halobacteriales; family Haloferacaceae; genus Halorubrum; species Halorubrum sp. SP9. Next base: position 14,968 of record NZ_SGXU01000018.1, on the reverse strand, counting down.
TCGACCAGGTCATCGGGCAGGAACACGCCCGCGACGTGATCATCAAGGCGGCCAAGCAGCGCCGCCACGTGATGATGATCGGCTCGCCCGGGACCGGGAAGTCGATGCTCGCGAAGGCGATGTCCGAACTCCTCCCCAAAGAGGAGCTTCAGGATGTCCTGGTGTATCACAACCCCGACGACGGCAACAAGCCGAAGATCCGGACCGTGCCGGCCGGCAAGGGCGACCAGATCGTCGAGGCGCACCGCGAGGAGGCGCGCAAGCGCAACCAGATGCGATCGCTGCTGATGTGGATCATCATCGCCGTCGTGCTGGGCTACGCGCTCATCATCGTCGGCCAGATCCTCGTCGGCATCATCGCGGCCGGCGTGGTGTACCTCGTCTTCCGGTACCTCAACCGCGGGTCCGACGCGATGATCCCGAACCTGCTGGTGAACAACGGCGACACGAAGACGGCGCCGTTCCGCGACGCGACCGGCGCGCACGCCGGTGCGCTGCTCGGTGACGTCCGGCACGACCCGTTCCAGTCCGGCGGGATGGAGACGCCCAGCCACGACCGCGTCGAGGCGGGCGCCATCCACAAGGCGAACAAGGGCGTGCTGTTCATCGACGAGATCAACACGCTCGACATCCGCAGCCAGCAGCACCTCATGACGGCGATCCAGGAGGGCGAGTTCTCGATCACGGGCCAGTCCGAGCGCTCCTCGGGCGCGATGGTCCAGACCGAGCCCGTCCCGACCGACTTCGTCATGATCGCGGCCGGGAACCTCGACGCGATGGAGAACATGCACCCGGCGCTGCGCAGCCGTATCAAGGGGTACGGCTACGAGGTGTACATGGAGGACACCATCGAGGACACCCCGGAGATGCGCCGGAAGTACGTCCGGTTCATCGCCCAGGAGGTCGCGAAGGACGGCCGCCTGCCCGAGTTCTCCGCGGAGGCCGTCGAGGAGATCATCCTCGAGGCCAAACGGCGCTCGGGCCGGAAGGGCCACCTCACGCTGAAGATGCGGAACCTCGGCGGGATGGTCCGCGTCGCGGGCGACATCGCCCGCGGCGAGGACGCGGACATCACGACCCGCGAGCACGTCCTTCAGGCGAAGGGCCGCTCCCGGTCCATCGAACAGCAGCTCGCGGACGACTACATCGAGCGCCGGAAGGACTACGAGCTCCAGGTCTCCGACGGCTACGTCGCCGGTCGCGTCAACGGCCTCGCCGTGATGGGCGAGGACTCCGGGATCATGCTCCCGGTGATGGCCGAGGTGACGCCGACCCAGAGCGGCGGGCAGGTGATCGCCACCGGTCAGCTCAAGGAGATGGCCGAGGAGTCGGTTCAGAACGTCTCGGCGATCATCAAGAAGTTCTCCGACGAGAACATCTCGGAGAAGGACATCCACATCCAGTTCATCCAGACGGGCCAGCAGGGCGTCGACGGCGACTCCGCGTCGATCACGGTCGCGACCGCCGTCATCTCCGCGCTGGAGAACGTCGGGGTCGACCAGAGCCTCGCGATGACCGGCTCGCTGTCGGTCCGCGGCGACGTGCTCCCCGTCGGCGGGGTCACCCACAAGATCGAAGCGGCCGCGAAGGCCGGCTGCGACCGGGTAATCATCCCCGCGGCCAACGAGCAGGACGTGATGATCGAAGACGAATACGAGGAGATGATCGAGGTTATCCCGGTCTCGCACATCAGCGAGGTCCTCGACATCGCCCTCGAGGGCGAGACCGAGAAGGACTCGCTCGTCTCCCGGCTGAAGTCGATCACGGGGTCGACGCTGAAGGACGGCAACGTCTCCGGTCCGTCCAGCCCGAGTCCGCAGTAGACGGCGTCGCCGCCTCTCTGTGATTTCTCACTTTCCCCGGTTCTCGAGCGGCCGCTTCGCCGTTATCGCTCAGATCCGCCCTCCCTATTTTTTATTCCGGGGGCGTCTACGGCGGGTGATGAGCGGGAAACCGACCGTCGGAGAGTATATGACCCGCGAGGTGGAGACGGTCAGTCCGGACGAGACGGTGGCGGCCGTCGCGCGCCGCATGGCCGACAGCGACGGACACAACGGGTTCCCCGTCACCCAGGGCCGGACCGTCGAGGGGTTCGTCTCGGCCGGGGACCTGCTGCTCGCGGACGACGAGGCCCCCGTGTTCACGGTGATGACGGAGGACCTGATCGTCGCACACCCCGATATGAGGGTGACCGACGCGGCGCGAGTGATCTTACGCTCCGGCATCCAACGGCTCCCGGTCGTCGACGACGCCGACAACCTCGTCGGGATCATCTCGAACACCGACGTGGTCCGCTCGCAGATCGAGCGCGCCACGCCGGGCAAGGTCGGGAAGCTGATGCGGACGCTCTCGCAGATCCACGGCGTCGAGCTCGACGAGGTGCGCCGCGAGGTCGCCATCGCGGACCTGACGCCGACGCAGGCCCGCGTGTACGCCGACGAACTCGAGGGCCGACAGTACGAGCTCGAACACGGGCTCGCCGAGCCGCTCGTCGTCATCGACAACGGCGGCACCCTCTATCTCGCCGACGGCCACCACCGCGCCATGGCCGCCCGCGAGGCCGGCATCGAGGCGATGGACGCGTACGTGATCGTCCCGCAGACGCCGGTCGACCTCGGAATGGCGAAGACCGCGGAGAAGGAGGGGCTCCGCGTCGTCGACGACATCGAAGTCGTCGACTACGCGCGCCATCCGCTCGTGGAGACGACGAAGCGGCTCCAATAGGCTGCGACGACGCGTATCCGCCGCGTCCGTACGCCGATCCGGTCGACCGAACCAATTCGTGGCTTTCGCAGACACATTTTTATGAACAGACAAGAAGTGGGGAGTATGGGATCCCGAATCCGAAACGCGGTTAACAGGGCGAAGTACGCGGCCGTCGGCGCCGCGGTGGGCGCCGCGGTCGGCGGGCTGTGGAGCCGGAACGCGGCCAGCACCGGCGGCGCGCTGGGCGGGTTGGCCGGGGCGACGCTCGCCGAACTGAAGTCCGGCGCCGACGGCCTGTTCGCGGACGGGGCCGACGCGGACGCCGATGACGACGGGGGAGCCGAGGCCGACGCGGCGGCTTGACATCCTCCCCGCGCTGAAACGCGAGGCTTTCGCCTCGAATTTTCCGTAATCGGTCCGACGGGACGGCCGGTCCGCGAAGCGGATAGCCCGCGGGCGCGTCGGGAACGTCACCACGAGCCGGGCGAGCAGCGGCGGCAACGAGCGAGGCCTCCGGCGGCGGGGTCGGTCGGCTCGAACCGCCGGCGAGCGACGCGACCGGCGGGCGACACGGCTTCCGGAGGGGACGAAGCGGCAAGCGCGCCGGTCACCTCGTGGAGTGTGACGCCGCCGTGGGCGCCGTCCGGCGGTAGATTGATAATGCTGGTGTCGGGACGAGTGTCACATGACAACAGGGGATAGTTTGGTCGAACTCGACGAGGTGACGAAGCGGTTCGGTGATCTCACCGCGGTCGACGGCATTGACTTCTCCGTCCGAAAGGGCGAGTTCTTCACCCTGGTGGGCCCGTCCGGTTGCGGGAAGACGACGACGCTCCGGATGATCTGCGGCTTCGAACACCCGACGGAAGGCGAGGTTCGGATCGAGGGCCGGTCGATGGGATCGGTTCCGCCGGAGGCCCGGGACACCAACCTCGTGTTCCAGCAGCTCTCGCTTTTCCCCCACATGACCGTGGGTGAGAACGTGGGGTACGGACTCGCCAAGGCGGGCGTCGAGGCGAACGAGCGGTCGGAGCGCGTCTCCGAATACCTCGATCTCGTCGACCTCGGCGGGTTCGAGGACCGCAACCCGGGGGAGCTCTCAGGGGGCCAACAACAGCGCGTCGCACTCGCTCGCGCGCTGGTCAACGAGCCGGCGGTGCTGCTGCTCGACGAGCCGCTCTCCAGTCTCGACCGGAAGCTCCGGAAGCAGATGCAGGTCGAACTCCGGCGGATCCACAAGCAGACGCAGGGCGGGTTCTTCTACGTGACCCACGACCAGGAGGTCGCGATGACGCTCAGCGACCGGATCGCGGTGATGAACGACGGCCACATCGAACAGATCGGCCCGCCGGAGCAGATCTACCGCGAGCCGGCGTCCGAGTTCGTCGCTGACTTCATCGGTGACACGAACCTCATCACGGCGCAGATCGTCGAGCGGAACGGAACGACGGTCGCAGAGATCGGCGGTGAGGGGGGTTTCAGCGTACCGGTAGAGGACCGGGCCGGCGAGGTCACCATCTCGATCCGACCGGAGGATTTCACCATCGCGACGGGTGACGACATCCTGCGCGGCGTCGTCGTCGAGCGGTACTTCCAGGGAGACCAGACGAACTACGTCGTCGACCCAAACGAGGATATCGACGAACTTCAGGTGGTCATTCAGGGACGCGAGTCGTCGGTCGACACCGGCGACGACGTCGCGCTGGGCGTGGTCGACGGCGCGCCGACCGTCTTCTGATCACCGTCTTCTGACCGCCGGGGTACGGCGGTTCGCCTCGTCGTGCGTTCGTACGCGGGTGGTTCGCGGTCTCGAAACGCCCCTCGAAACGGTCCCCCCGGTCGGGAGCTACTCCTCGTCGGCGACCGTTCCGGCGACGTAGCCGGTCACGTTGCCGACGTTCATCGCGACCGCCAACGCGACCGCGACGCCGAACACGATGAGCGCGGAGACGGCGTTGAGCTCCGGCGCGTCGAGCTGTCGGATCCGGCTGAACATCCAAATCGTTAACACGTCCGTGTTGGGACCGGTGAGGAACAGGGCCCGGATGTAGTCCTCGAACGACCGGATCCACGCGAACAGGAAGCCCGCTCCGACGGCCGGAGCGATCACGGGGAGCGTGACGTCTCTGAACACCGTGATCGGGTCCGCACCGAGGTCTCTGGCCGCTTCCTCCAACGACTCGTCGAAGGTATACAGCCGAGCCGAGACGATGAGGAGCACGAACGGAAGCCCGTACAACGAGTGGGCCAACACCACGGTCGTGAACCCGGGGAGGATGCCGAGCAGGTTCTGAAAGTAGATCCGGAGCGCCACGCCGAGGATGATACCCGGGATCACCATGGGAATAATTCCGAAGGTCCGGTACATTTCCCGGAGGCGGAACCGGTAGCGCGTCAGCGCGAAGCTCGCCAGCACGCCGAGTATCGTCGCGATCGACGCCGCCACCGTCGCGATCGTGAAACTCCCGGCGAGCGACGAGCGCATCGAATCGCTGCTGATAGCCAGCCGGAAGTTGTCGAGGGTGAACCCCTCGAACGGGAAGATAGTCACGGCGTTCTCCGCGAACGCGAGGAAGATGATGATCGCGAGGGGAACCCACAAGAAGAGGAGCAACAGCCCGGACACGACGTACAGCGAGGTGCTGAGTAGCTTCTCTACCTGCTGGTGGCCGACGAGCCGGGTCGGCTCCGTCGTTTCGTTCGACTCGGCGGTCTCGGTCGCCATCTCAGGCACCCCCCAGTTCCTCGATGCTCACGTACCGGAAGGCGAGGACCATCGCGCCGATGATCGAGACGAGTACGAACATCGACGCCGCGCTCGCGTATCCGATCGAGTACGTCCCGGCGACCCGGTTTTCGATGAGCATCCCGATCATCTGGATTTTCCCCTGACCGAGGAACGTCGGCGTGATGAACGCGCCGACGCTCGGGACGAAGACGAAGAGGCTCCCGCCGATGATCCCGGGGAGCGTGAGCGGGATCACGTGGTCACGGAACACCTCGACCCGCGACGCCCCCAGGTCGCGGGCGGCCTCGATGATCGAGAAGTCGAGACCGTCGAGGCTCGCGTACAGCGTCAACAGCATGTACGGGAAGTACGCGTGCGTGAGTCCGACGATGATGGCCGGGATGCCGTAGTTGAATATCGCCAGCGGGGCGTCGATCAGCCCCCAGTTCATAAGCGTGCTGTTGATCACGCCGCCCGGGCCGAACATCAGGACCCACGAGTACGCCCGCACGAGGTACATCGTGAAGAACGGCAAGAGGACGAAGAAGATGACGACTTTGAACAGCCGTCCCCCGTTCCGCGCGAGCAGGTACGCCAGCGGGAACGCGAGCGCCAAACACAGCACCGTGGTCACGGTGGCGATGACGTACGAGAGCCACAGCGCCGTGACGAACGGGGTGTTCCATATCGCGCCCCCGCCGTCGAAAAGCGACCGGTAGTTGCTCAGCGTCGGCTCGTAGATTATCTGATACGTCAGCGAGCTGACTTCGAAGAAGCTCACGGCGATCATGAACGCCAGCGGCGCGACGAGCAGCGTGAGTATCCACGCCGCGCTGGGGCCGACCGTGACGCCGAGCCGACTGCGCGGTCCGCTCAACAGCCGCACCGCTCTCGCCCGCCTGCTCTCGTCCGGCTGGTCGGTCGACATCTATGCCGCCTTGACCTCTTCCCACGTGGAGAGGTACGCCTCCTCGACGTCGGAGGCGATGTCCTTGAGCGAGTACATCCCTTCGAGACGCGAGGGATCGATCCGCCCGTACAGTTCGTTCTGTTCCTCGGTCAGTTCGTCCGCCACGTTGGGGTTCGTGCTCGGCGAGAAGCCCGCCTCGGCGAGGGCCGCGCCGTTCTCGGGCGTGATGAACTCGTTCACGACCTCCCACGCGGTCTCTTGGTTGTCCGAGGCGGCCGAGACGACCGCGGTCTCGTACCACGCCAGCGCGCCCTCTCTGGGAGCGACGAACTCCACCCAGTCGTCGCCCTCGCTCCGCATCTGGACGGTCTCGTTGCGCCCGCTGTGTCCGACGAGGAAGTTACCCTGCCGGAACTCCTGAATGAAGGTCGGGTCGGGGGCGATGTACCCCTGTAGTCGCGACTTCTGGTCGATGAGCACCTCCTGGATCTCCGTGAGCTGCTCCTCCGTGAACGTCATCCGCGCGCCGGACATGGCGTCGTCCATGCCGAGGTACAGCGCCGCCGCGGGGATCGTCTTCGCCGCCTCGTTGTACATGATGATCTCGCCGTCGAGGTCGGCGTCGACGTAGTCCTCCTCGAACAGGATGTTGTAGCTCGGCTCGTGGTCCGGAACGCTCCGGGAGTCGTAGGAGTAGCCGTACCAACCGAAGCGGATCGGAACCCCGTAGGCGTCTCCGCCCTCCGTGAACTGTTCGTCGACGAACGTCTGGAACCGGTCGTACATCGAGTCGAAGTTCGTCACCACGTCGCGGTTCACGGGTGCGACGAGGCCGGCGTCCATGAACCGCGGAACGAGGTTGTTGTTGGGGACGGCGATGTCGTACTGCGCGTCTTGGCCGGCGCTCCACTGCGAGAACATCTCCGTCGACGACGTCGAGGGAGTGATGTTGAGTTCCACCCCGTCGAGCGTGGACTCGATGTTCTCTTGCATCTCGGCGTACTCCTCCCACGTGATGATGTTGATCGTGGTCGTCCCGTCGCCGCCCATGCTACCGCCGTTGCTACCGTTGCCACCGCCGCCACCGCTGCCACCGCCGCCACCGCCGCTACAGCCGGCGAGTGCGACCGCACCGGCCGCACCGGCACCGGCGATGTACTGACGACGACTCACGCTCCTGTTCGATCGTGCCGAGTCCTCGTGACTCGTTGGCATACGCCGTATGTACGAAGTGGAGTAAATAAATATTCCCCACGTAATACATATACAGAGTTATTTAATTTATCTGCTGTTATTGGGGTGTATCCGTGCTTTCGACGCGCTGCGGGGCGATTCGTCCGTGAACCGGTGTTACGGCCCAGCGCTCGTCGCGCGGATGGCTTCGGGAACGCCTATACGGGCGGGGAGAGTAACGGCTCGTCATGAGCGAAGACGTGGCGCCGGACTCGCCGCCCGACGTCGGTAGTGCGGGCTGGTTCGCTGTCGCGGTCGCCGGTGCGGACGACGACGCCGCGGCGCGCCGCGACCGAATCCTGACCGGGAGCGCCGCGTCGCCCGCCGACTGGCCCGCGCGCGCCGTCGAGGCCGGATTCACCGGCGACGCGGACGAGTACTACGACCGGCTCAAGGCCGCGACGACGCGCGCCACCCGCGAGGCGGTCCGCGAGCGGGAGCGCGCGGACGACGCGCAGCTGATCCACGCGATTCGAGCCATGGACGACGCCGAGCGGACCGCTAACGAGCTGGCCGAGCGCGCCGTCGAGTGGGCGGGGAGCCTCTTCGACGACGTCGACCCCGGCGTCGAGGGCGCCCGAGCCGTCGCGGCGCGCGAGCCCGAGGGCGAGGTCGAGCGACGGGCCGTCTCCCTCGCCGAGCGCGCGGCCGAACTCGACGACGAGCGGGCGGCGCTCGCGGAGACGATCGGCCGGATCGCGCCCGCGGTCGCGCCGAACCTCACCGAGATGGCCGGGCCGGAACTCGCCGCGCGGCTGATCGCGCTCGCGGGCGGGCTGGAGCCGCTCGCGAAGAAGCCGTCGGGCACGGTTCAGGTGCTCGGCGCCGAGGACGCGCTGTTCGCGCACCTCTCCGGACGAGCGCCCTCGCCGAAACACGGGATCATCTACACGCACGAGTTCGTCCGCGGGACGCGGCCCGAAGACCGGGGGTCCGCGGCGCGCGCGCTCGCCGGGAAGCTCGCGCTCGGCGCGCGTGCGGACCACTACGCCGGCGAGCGCCGGGAGCGACTCCACGACGACCTCCGCGAGCGGATGGCGACCATTCGGGCGCGGGCGGACGGCGAGGGGGACGCGGGCGAGGCGGAAGACGGAGAGACGGAGGACGGGGGGGCCGCCGATGAGTGAGTCCGCCCTTCCCGACGGGGTCGAACGTCGCCAGATCGAGGGCGGGCGGCGGTTAGCGACCCGGGGCGAGCCCGTCTACGGCGAGCCGACCGCGGACGGCTGGCGCGCGTGGGACCCCGAGCGGTCGAAGCTCGGCGGGATGCTTGAACTCGGGGTTGAGACGGGGCTTACGGGCGGCGAGACGGTCCTCTACCTCGGCGCCGCGAGCGGCACCACGGTCAGCCACGTGGCCGACTTCGCGGGCCCGACCTACGCGGTCGAGTTCGCGCCCCGGCCGGCGAGGGACCTGCTCGACGCCGCGGCGCCGCGCGACCGCCTGTTCCCGCTGCTCAAGGACGCGCGGAAGCCGGAGACGTACGCGCACGTCGTCGAGGCCGACGTGGACGCGATCGTTCAGGACGTGGCCACGCGCGGCCAGGCCGAGGTGGCCGTGCGCAACGCGCAGTTCCTGGCGGACGACGGGCGGCTGCTGCTCGCGGTCAAGGCGCGCAGCGAGGACGTGACGGTGGATCCGGAGACCGTGTTCGAGGGCGCGCTCGGCCGCCTCCGAGAGGCGTACGAGATTCTGGAGACGCGGCGGCTCGACCGGTTCCACGAGGACCACCTCGGCGTCGTGGCGACGCCGAAGTGATCACTCATCGGGGTCGAAGCGGTCCTCGATCCGGCAGTCGAAGTGGTCCGCGAGGCCGAAGGCGAGCTCCAGCGAGGGGTCGTACCGCTCGCGTTCGATGGCGTTGATCGTCTGGCGAGTGACGCCGACCGCGGCGGCGAGGTCGGCCTGGCTCTCGCCGGTCTCGGCGCGTCTGTCTGAGACGTCGTTTCTCATATGCGCCGCTTGTAGTAGAGGACTGACGCGCCGAACGCGACGAAGCCCCCGAAGAGGGTCCAGGTCGCGCCGTAGAACTCGCCCGGAAGCGTGACGACGCCGCTCCCCTGTAGCGCGAGCCCGCCGGGCGTCCCGAGGACGGACACGTACGCGAAGCCGTTCATCGTGTTCTGGCTCGCCTTGCGCTCGATGGTGGTGTCGCGCTCGTCGTACAGTTCGACGGGGCTGAACCGCTGGACGAGCCCCAGCCCGAGGCCGCCGGCCCAGTACAGGGCGACGCCGAGGACGAAGCGGTCGAGGGCGATACCGATCCACAGCGCGAGGACGCCGGCGCCGAGCGGGCCGTACGCGATGCGTTCGTAGCGTTTCCGTGAGGAGGGCCGAGTCGTCGCGGAGGTGGTGTGTTCGCTTATGCTGGGGGTAAAGCGAGCGGGAACTGTGTGTAACGCTCGCTTTACAGTAACGGACACTGTACGTTAGAAACTAAGACCGTCGCCGTCGAAGACGACTCTGGTCCGCGACGGAAGAGACGGTCTTACGCACCGTCTCCGCCGTTTCACCACGACGGCGGCGAGAAGCCGGCGTCTTCGAGGATCGGCTTCCAGCGCTGCTGGACCGAGAGCCGCGAGACGTCCATCGCGTCCGCGACCGCGGACTGCGACCGCTCCTCGCCCCGGATCAGGCCGGCGGCGTAGAGGCTGGCGGCGGCCGCGACGCGCTTGCCGCGGTCGTCGTCGGGCGCGCGGGAGAGGAAGAGGTCGACCGCGGTCGAGCGGGTCTCCTCGTCGAGGTCGAGGGAGACGCACGCCTCCTCGAGCAGCTCGATCCACGCCTCGTTGTCGACCCGGTCGCTCGCCCGGTACACGCGCCGAGGTAGTCGCGGGGGATATATAAACGGCCGCGTCGGCCGGCCGCGCTCCGCCCGCGGTCGCCGTCCCGAGGTTTCTGACGTCCGCCGGCCTCAAGTTGACCGCACGCGTATCGCGCGTATGTCGACACAGCAGTGGGACGAGACGCGGGTCCGGGCGCTTCACGACGACCTCGTCGAGCTGTACGAGCCGGTCGACCGCGTCGCCGAGCACGGCGCGGACCCGACCGCGGAGCCGGGCGAGGGCGTCCGCCAGCTGGTGACGACGATCCTCTCGCAGAACGTCGCCGACGAGAACACGCGGCGCGCATCGGAGGCGCTGTTCGACCGCTACGACGACTTCGCGGCGATAGAGGCGGCCGACCACGAGGAGCTGAAGGAGACGATCCGCGTGGCGGGCCTCCCCGATCAGAAGGCAGCCCGGATCCGGCGCGCGCTGACCGCGATCCGCGAGGAGACCGGCGGCGCGTACTCGCTGGCGTTCCTCGACGCGATGGCCACCGACGACGCGAAGGCGTGGCTCACGGAGATCAAAGGCGTCGGCCCGAAGACCGCCAGCGTCGTGTTGAACTTCCACTTCGGGAAGCCGACGATGGCGGTCGACACCCACGTCGAGCGCGTCTCGAAGCGGTTCGGGCTGGTGCCGGAGTCGGCGTCGAACGAGCGTGCGCACGAGGTGTTGGACGAGCAGGTGCCCGACGAACTGATCTATCCGCTTCACGTGTTGTTGATTCGGCACGGCCGCGAGCACTGCTCCGCTCGGGGCGCCGACTGCGACAACCCCGTCTGTGACGAGTACTGCGACTGCGAGTACTGCTGAGACGGTGGGGCGGGGTCAGTTGGTAGTGGTTTATAAGTGAACGGTGACGCCCGCTTGGTAGCGAACACGTCCAAAGCCCCGGCCGCGAGGGCTCGATGCGCTCGCTGCGGTCCTCGTCGCTCACTCCGTTCTCTCCTGCGGTCTCGCCGGCGGCTCCGCCGCCGGCTGTCCGAGAGACCTTTGATCTCTCGCTACTTGCGTCGCGCGTCTTCGCCCTCGCGGCCGCCCCTTTGAGTCCCACCCCGCACGGCACCGCAACCGCACCTCACACCTCCCCAGCCTCGTCGGCCGCCCTTCGCTTCGCTCTGGGCGGCCGACTCCCTCGCGCGTGCGACTCGCGCCCTGCGGGCGCTCGTCGGCACGCGCCATCGTATTTATAAATCGCATCGCCGCTGGTGGTTCGTCAGGTTCTTGACTCGGTTTCGCGTATTCGGGGTTGCGCGCGGGTTGCCGAGCCAGGCCAAAGGCGTAGCGCTTAGGACGCTATCCCGTAGGGGTCCGCCGGTTCGAATCCGGTCCCGCGCACTGAACGGAAGCCGACGAGCAAAGCGAGTCGGCTGGAGTGAGGGAGCAGGAGCGGATTTGTAACCCAGCGAGAAAGCGCAGCGAACGGAGTGAGCGAGCATTTCTCGCCTCGGTTCGAATCCGGTCCCGCGCACTCCCTTTACAGGTAGAAGCGACGCCGAGTCGCGACTACTCCGCGTCGGCGTCCGACACCCGCACCACCTGCTTGCCGATGTTGTCGCCGGAGAACAGGCCGAGGAAGGCGTCGGGCGCGTTCTCCAACCCCTCCACGACCGTCTCGCGGTGTTCGAGGTCGCCGCTCGCGACCCACCGGCCCAGCCGCTCGCTCGCCTCGCCGAACCGGGTCGCGAAGTCGCTGACGAGCAGGCCCTCGACCTTGGCCCGCACCGGAATCAGCTGCGGGAGCTTCCGCGGGCCGGTCGGGGTCTCCTCGTCGTTGTAGTGGGCGATCTGGCCGCAGACCGCGACGCGCGCGTCGAGGTTCAGCGTCGTGAAGACGGCGTCCGTGATCGGGCCGCCGACGTTGTCGAAGTACACGTCGACGCCGTCGGGCGCCGCCTCGTCGAGCTCGGCGCGGTAGTCGTCCGCGGTCTTGTAGTTGATCGCGGCGTCGAAGCCGAGGTCGTCGGTGAGCCAGTCGGTCTTCTCGTCGCTGCCCGCGAAGCCGACCACGCGACAGCCGTTCCGCACCGCGATCTGGCCGACCACCGAGCCGACCGCGCCGGCCGCGCCGGAGACGACGACCGTGTCGCCGGGCTTCGGCTCGCCGACCTCCAGCAGTCCGAAGTACGCGGTCCGCCCGGGCATGCCGAGGACGCCGAGGTACGCCTCGGGGGGCGCGACAGCCGGGTCGACGGGCGCGACGTCGTCGGCGTCGAGCGTCGCGTAGTCGGCCCAGCGCCCCTCGCCGGTCACGAGGTCGCCCGCGTCGTACGCGTCGCTCGCGCTCTCGACCACCTCGCCGACGACCCCGCCCCTGAGCGCGTCGCCCACGTCCCACGGCTCCGCGTAGGACTCGGCGTCGCGCATCCGGCCGCGCATGTACGGGTCGACCGAGAGGAACCGGACGCGGACGAGGAGTTCGCCGGGGTCGGGGGCGGGGACCTCGGCCTCGCGCAGTTCGAAGCTGTCCTGATCGGGCTCGCCGGTCGGCCGCTCGGCGAGAAGCCACTCGCGGTTGGTGTTCGTCACGGTCCCCGTTTGTGGATGGACCGCAATAGGGTTTGGACCCCAGCAGCCGTCGTGGGGATCCGGAACCCGCGGCCGGCGCGACGATAGCGGCCCCGCGAGGGCTCCCCGTCGCGCAGCGGGATCGACACGCGACCGCCGGGCCGCCCGCCGACGGAACGACTCACGTGACGGAGCGCCTCACGCGACAGCGACGCCGTTGCGGGTGAGGTAGTCGCTGGCGGCCTTGATCTCGACCGGGCTGCCGATGATCCGGTACCGGTCGTCGGTCTCGACGACGGTGACGGTGAAGCGGGCTTCGAGGGGCTCCCGGTGCCCGTCGAGCGCGCGGCGCGGGAGGACGATCTGCGTACTGTCGCGAAGGCTCGACGGATCTGGCATTCGGCGTGTCAGAGGATTATTCGTCTCCGATATAACCGTGTCGAAGTATCGGCGGACCAACCACTCGTTCGGCGCGAACCGCCGATTCGCGCGGAGCTGTCGGCCGATTCGATCCCCGCCGACGGGCCGGCGATCCGAAGGAACACCTTTAACGAGCCGACCGGCCGAGGGTGTGGTAATGGGACTGGAGGAGGAGATCGAAGACCTCCGCGAGGAGATCGCCGAGACGCCCTATAACAAGTCGACGGAGGCTCACATCGGGCGCCTGAAGGCGAAACTCGCCGAGAAGAAGGAGAAGCTGGAGAACCAGTCCTCCGCCGGCGGCGGTCACGGCTACGCGGTCGAGAAGCACGGGGACGCCACGGTCGCGTTGGTCGGGTTCCCCAGCGTCGGCAAGTCCACCCTCATCAACGCCCTCACCAACGCCGACAGCGAGGTGGGCTCCTACGAGTTCACCACCCTCGACGTCAACCCCGGCATGCTACAGTACCGCGGCGCGAACATCCAGATCCTCGACGTGCCGGGGCTGATCGAGGGCGCCGCGGGCGGTCGTGGCGGCGGCAAGGAGGTGCTCTCGGTCGTCCGGACCGCGGACCTCGTGGTGTTCATGCTCTCCGTCTTCGAGATCGAGCAGTACGACCGCCTCCGCGAGGAGCTGTACGCGACCAACATCCGCCTCGACACCGATCCCCCGAACATCAACATCCGGAAGACGCACAAGGACGGGCTCGGCGTGACGATGAGCGACGACGTGAGCCTCGACGAGGAGACGGTCAAGCAGGTCCTCCGCGAGTACGGCTACGTCAACGCGAAGGTGACGATCCCGCACGACCTCACCATCGACGAGCTGGTCGACGCCGTGATGGACAACCGCGAGTACCTCCCCTCGATGGTCACCGTCAACAAGGCGGACCTCATCGACAAGAGCTACCTCCCGACGGTGAAAGCGGAGTTGCGCGAGCGGGACCTGGACCCCGACGACGTGCTCTTCATCTCCGCCGAGAAGGAACTCGGCCTCGACGGGCTCAAGGAGCGGCTCTGGGAGGAGCTGGGCGTTATTCGCATCTACATGGACAAGCCCGGTCGCGGCGTCGACTACGAGGAGCCGCTAATTTTGTTCGAGGGCGACACGGTCGGCGACGCCTGTACGAAGATCGGCGGCGAGTTCGACGAGCGCTTCAAATTTGCGCGGGTGTCGGGCGACAGCGCGAAACACGACGACCAACAGGTCGGGAAGGGCCACGAGTTGGCTGATGAAGACGTGTTGCGGATCGTCGCGCGGAAGTGAATTTCTAAACCCGCGTCGGGTGAAGATACCTCCAAAGCCTCAGGCGCGAGGGCCTTCAAAAGACGTGTCCGTCCGCTTCGCCGTGCGGGCTGCGACGCTCGTGGTCTCGCTCGTTTTCGCTGCGGGGCTCGCGCGGCTTGCTGTCGCCCGAAAATCTCCGATTTTCGGGATATCGTCAGAACTCCTCGGCTCCTGACTGCTAGCCGGAAGTCTGTGACTCCCGGCGGTGACGAGAGAGCGAAGCTCTCTCGAACCACGCTCCTCGCTCGCCGCGTCCAGCGAGGGACCGAAGGTCCCGCTGGCAGCCGGCGCCTAGCGCCGGCGACAGCGAGGCGCGACGCGCCTCTGGCAGTCGGGCGAAGCCCGAC
>NZ_SGXU01000188.1:0-777 GCF_005435015.1 Halorubrum sp. SP9 | reverse complement strand
GACAAAGATCCCTTACGACCCAGTAGAAACCGACAGCAACGCTGTGCTCGGGATCTCAACAGACATCACCCAACGTAAAAAAAGAAAAACCGAACTAGAGATGCAGTCCGCTGCGATGGAAGCGGCGATGGACGGTATCTCGATCCTGAACGAGGACCACGAGTATATCTACATGAACCAAGCCCATGCCGATATCTTCGATTACGAGGCCGGTGAACTCCTCGGCAGCACCTGGCGACGACTGTATGGCGACGACGAGATCACACGGATCGAACGGGACGTCTTGCCAGTAGTCGAAGAGAAAGGTGAGTGGCGAGGCGAGACTGTGGGTAAGCGACGCGACGGGACCACAGTCTCTCAAGAGATCACGCTCTCACTGCTTGACGATGGCGGTCTTATCTGTACAAACCGGGACATCACTGAGCGCAAAGAGCGCGAGCAGAAGCTTAAGCAGACGAATACTGTTCTCCGTACAATCGTTGAAAACCTGCCGATGGGAGTGCTCGTCGAAGATGCCGAGCGTGACGTACTCATGGCAAATGACCTACTGGGCGAAACACTTGGCAAACCTATCGATAGTGACGAACTTGTTGGGCGTGACTGTGCTGCGGCGGCTGAAGAGCTCAAAAACCAGTTCGCCGATCCTGAGGGGTTTATCCAAGGCATAGCAGATCGGATTGAACGCCGGGAGGCGGTTCAAAACGAGGAGCTCACCCTCGCAGACAATCGCGTTGTTGAACGCGATTACGTGCCGTACACCCTGCCAGAAGGTGAGGC
>NZ_SGXU01000187.1:0-783 GCF_005435015.1 Halorubrum sp. SP9 | reverse complement strand
GTGATCGCGACCAGTCGCTCCCCGGCTTCGCCGTTCTTCAGGTTCGTTCCCTGGTGTGGGCGGTGTTCCAACCGGAGGTACCGCTCTTCTAGGTTGACGTCGTCGAGATCGAGCGAATGCACACCGCCGATACGCATCCCGGTCTCCCAGAGTAGCGCCATAACGACGTGCTTCTCGCTACCGTAGTGGTATTTTGTGAGATACTCGAGGATTTCTTCAGCAGTGTCCGCATCGAGTGTTTCGTCGCGCTGCCGCTCTTCGGGAGCGACACGTGGGATCATGATCTTGTCGTAGAGATCCGACGGCACGGCCTCGATCGATGCGGCCCACTTCAGGAAGACGCGCAGCGTCGACATTTGTGCCTTGACCGTGAGCGGACAGAGATCGCCGTCTTCCTTGCGCCAGAGACGGTATTCCTGGAGGTGCCGTCCGGTCAGGTCGTTTAGGTTGTCGATCCCTTCGATGTCGCACCAGCGGACGAAGTGGTTCGTCCTGTAGCGGTGGTTACGGACAGTAGCTTCGGTACAATTGGTCGCCTTGTGGTCGAGGAACAACTCTTGCGCGTCAGCCGGACTCATCGGCTGAAGTTCGTTTCGTTGTATGCTCATGGGTGGCATGGAACCCCCAGAGACGCTCCATACCGCCCGACAGCGCGGGGGAAGACTTCGTACGTACTTGTTCAGAGTCCCGCCCCAACCCATTACCTTTCCTGCTGTTTTTGAAGGAGACGCAGAACAGGCCAGCGTTCGAACCCCCTCCCCCGAGTTGCGTCTGATCACTCGA
>NZ_SGXU01000186.1:0-784 GCF_005435015.1 Halorubrum sp. SP9 | reverse complement strand
GCCCTCGGCGATAGAGACAGTCTTGAATAGCCTTGCGCAACAAACACGTACCCCCGACGAAATAATCGTCATCGATGACAGTGACGATGACCGCACAGGGCAAATCGTTTCAGAAGCCAACAAAACGACATTCAACGAACTGGGAGTCAAAGTCCAGTACTTCCAGAACAGTGGAGGGAATCAACCTGTTGCGCGGAACAAAATCCTATCAATTTGTACCGGAGACATTCTTTGTTTCCTTGATGATGATACGTTTGCTCCCCGAAAATGGCTTGAAAGTCTCGTAGAAACGTACAAGCACCATCCAGATGTCGACGCTATCGGTGGACCGGCACTTACAGCTGACGAAAACCTTGAAGTACAACAGGAGTTACTAGAGGTGAGCGAAAATCAAAATCGCTACCTCAAGTACGGCGAAGTACTAGATGAGTCCGACCGGTGGGTTCCACCTTCAGTTACGGAAACTGAAAAATTTAGAGGTGCGAATATGTCGTTCCGTGTATCCGCACTTGAATCTGTGGGGGGGTTTGACGAATCATATAAAGGCAATGGTTATCGTGAGGAAGATGACGTAACTGTCCGGCTTGTACAAGATGGGCGATTGTTGTTGTACAACCCGGAAGCGCTAGTATATCATTTCATCTCGCCAGAAGGGGGAGCAAGACATGGAGACAAGCGTGAACTGGAGTACTGGAAGGGACGAAACATAGTGTACTTCAAACGTAAGAACTTCGCAGATCAGTATTATGTGGCAGTATTACGTCTGTTTCTGTGGACGTCAGGA
>NZ_SGXU01000185.1:228-784 GCF_005435015.1 Halorubrum sp. SP9 | reverse complement strand
ATCATCCGCAATCGTAATTTTGATCCAATTGTTATCGGTGTTAGCTACGGTCACACCTACTGTTGGCGTCTCTTCGGTGCTTGCCGCCACGGCATTATCAATTGCTTCGATGATTGCTTTCTGTACATACACTGGGATGCGTCCGGTGAATGGAGCGTCTAGTGTCAACGAGATATCTGCTTCAGGATGTTTAGATTGTTGGGACTCAACGATATCTGGTAAGAAATCACCTGGAAGCTTATGATCTGGCTTTCCGGATTCTGATTCGATCAACTTTTGGACTTCTTTCAGTTCACCTGTCATTTTTTCTCATGAATCCAAGATATTCTTAACTCTATTTGCGTGAGACATGCGCTCTTCACGAGAAACCGCTGTCGCAGCCATTTGTGTCCAGCCATTTACTTTCATCAAATCATTTCGCATGTTATGACGCATCAGACGGTGGAGAACTCGAAGGTGTTCTCTCTGCCGTTGTTTGTCAGTTATGTCGTAGCCAGCTACGATGAGCTGTATGACCTTACCGTTCTCATTAGTGACTGGCTTCACTGAAACCTCA
>NZ_SGXU01000185.1:0-218 GCF_005435015.1 Halorubrum sp. SP9 | reverse complement strand
GCACAAGCAAGAGATGGGGGGTTTGTTCTAAGACCATCAGCTCCCCTCGCTTCAGTTTCGTAACGAACAAACCCACCATCTCTTGCTTGTGCTATCGCATCTTGAATACCTTTTTTGACCTCTTCAGAGTGCGTCCACCACGAGATCTCGTCGAACTGCTCATTAACGACGTTATCACGCTCAAGACCACCAAATTCCAGTGCGGTGTCGTTGATCTC
>NZ_SGXU01000184.1:551-790 GCF_005435015.1 Halorubrum sp. SP9 | reverse complement strand
GACGGAGGCGATTGCTCGCGAGTACCGTGCTGTGGCCTGTAAGAAGTGCTACGGCGGGAACGTCCAGTACGATTTCAACTACGTCGGTGCGGAGGGAGTCCTTCCATGAACGAGTTACTCATCGGTACGTACGTCGCAGGGGTACTGCTCGCAGCCGTGTTCAACGGCTACATGATGTCAGATCACAACGAGGAACTGACGGCGTTCATGGTGGGCGTGATCCTCTTGTGGCCCATCGC
>NZ_SGXU01000184.1:0-512 GCF_005435015.1 Halorubrum sp. SP9 | reverse complement strand
GGCTGTCGGGATCATCATCGAGACGGTTGGTGGTTCGTCATGATCCCGTGGCTCGCAGGCGGATACGTTGTCGGCGCAGCACTCACGTTCATCTTCCTGATGATCCTCGTAGAAGACCGTCGTGCCGAGAACGTGTACTTCTGGAGGATTATCGCTCTGACGGTGCTGTGGCCGTTCTTATGGGTTTTCCTGATCGGTTGGCTCTCCGCGAAGATTTTTGGGGGTGAGTTGCCGTGAGCATTAGCGATCCGACGATTGTGACGACGGTCGGTGACGGTGTCCTCGCCACGAGCACCCGTCCGTGGATGCCGTTCGCCATCGGGTTCGGCCTCGGCCTCGGTGCCTCGCTGTACGGCGTCTACGATGGGTCGTGGAAGATGCGTCATAGCATCCAGAACCCGTGGGACTACGACTCCGAGTACGCGAAGGCGTGGGCGTCGTTCAAGCGGACGAACTGGAACTGGTCGATCCTCGGCGGCGCCCCGTTCATCGTTGGGTTCGTCCTGTGGCTC
>NZ_SGXU01000183.1:0-796 GCF_005435015.1 Halorubrum sp. SP9 | reverse complement strand
GATCGTGATGGTATTCTATCTGTACACGACGCTCCGAGACACCCGGCGCGATATTTCGGATCTCTCGCGGAGTTTGTCCGTTACGGAGACGATGACCGAGCCACGAACAGACGGGGGCAATCATCCGATCGCGATCGTGATACCCGCGTACAACGAGGCCGCCAGTATTGAATCAGTCCTCGACGCGCTTCCGGACCACATTCGTGGCTATCCCATTGAGGCGATCGTCGTCTCGGACGGTTCCGACGACGACACCGCGACCCGTGCCGCGGAGGCCGGCGCGAACGTCGCCGAACACCCCATTAATCAGGGACAGGGCGGGGCGCTCCGAACGGGCTTTCTCGTCGCCGAAAAGAAGAACGCGGAAGTCGTCGTCACTATGGACGCTGACGGACAACATCCTGTCGACGAGCTCGAAAACCTCGTCGCCCCCGTGCTTGACGGTGACGCCGATTACGTGATGGGATCGCGGTATCGCGGCGTCGATCACTCCGGGAACGGAGTCGTTCGGCAGTCGGGGATCAAGTTCTTTACATGGCTCATCAATCGGCTCACGAAATCTGAGATCACTGACTGTACGAACGGTTACCGCGCTATTCGAGGATCAGAGATAGGAAAATTAACCCTCACCGAAGAGCGATTCAGTGCGCCTGAGCTGATCATCGAAGCGCGGAAGAACGGGATGCAAATTGAAGAGATTCCTATCGTCATTCAGGAGCGTGAGGCCGGCGAAACAAAGAAGCCGCAGATTAGATATGCGCTCGGACTGACACGGACAGTACTTACGACATGGATT
>NZ_SGXU01000182.1:0-796 GCF_005435015.1 Halorubrum sp. SP9 | reverse complement strand
ATGGACGGCGAACGGCTGGAAGGCATCGCCTCGAAGGGGCATCGTGTCCACGTGATCTCTGTCGGGTACGCGCAGTCGGTCCCCCCCACAGCTGATGGAACGGTCGAGGTCACGCAGATCAACAATCCGAACGACATTACCCGGCTCGGGATTGTCGTCTCGAGACTCACACAGGAGTGGTCGACCGACGACCGCGAGATACGCGTCTGTTATGACTCGCTGAACGTCCTGCTGAACTACCGAGATGTGAAGAACGTGTTCCGATTCCTCCACGTGTTTCTCAGTACGTTCACCAAGACGGACGCCGTCGCACACTTTCACGCCGACCCGCTCGAAGGCGATCCGCAGTCGATTAACACGCTCAAGCCACTGTTCGACGAGGTCGTCTCGATGGACTCAACCGGAACGTACGTAGAATAAATGAGCGTGGATAGACCAGAGACACCGCAGAAAGCGCCCGTTGAGATATCGCCGTGAGCGACATCGATCGATCACTCCGGATCCGCGCCTTCTTACAGAAGTGGTCGGGCGTCCTCCTTGCTCTGCTCCTCATTCTCGCCGCAGTCGGCGGGTGGTGGAGCTATCAGGTCCACGCGACGCAGGAAATCGAACGTGAACAGGTCACCGTCGAACAGTGGAGCGAGTCGACGGCGTACGAACACAGCGCGGTGATCACGAACGACTCCCTCGTGTTCAATGAGGGGGAACGCGTCCGAGACCGACCGGTGTACTACGTGAATCTATCTAGGGAACTCGACGTGACGTACGTGTACGAACACACGGCCGAGACCGGCTC
>NZ_SGXU01000181.1:0-809 GCF_005435015.1 Halorubrum sp. SP9 | reverse complement strand
ACTGGAAGCCGAGGAAGATACCGAGCGCGGCGCGCTCGTTCGGCTCCAGCTCCAGGAGCTCCCAGTGGTAATCCTCGTCGTCGAGGTCGGCGTCGACGTCGGCGACGTCGTCCTCGTCGAGGTGGAGGGAGATCGACCCGTCGGTCACCTCGTAGGCCGGGTGGCCGGCGATCACCTTCGCCAGCGTCGACTTGCCCGAGCCGTTGGGACCCATCAGCGCGTGGATGTCCCCGGACTCGACGGTCAGGTCGACGCCGCGAAGGATCCGTTCACCGCCCTCTTCGGCCACTCGTGCCCGAAGGTCGTTGATTTCGAGAGTTGCCATTGTGTTCTCGTGCCTCGTGTGCGAACAGTGGGTGTTGCGGGGGTTAACGGTTACGCATCTCCGCCTCAAAAATCGCAGATCCACCAAGAAATTTTCTTCCGATCGAAAAGTGCTTTCGACGACCGGCGTTTCGCCTCGCCGTCGGTCACATGAACGAGCCGAGCCCCGTCTGCTCTTGGCCCGTCTTGACCTCCTCCCACGACATGCCGAGCGCCTCTATCACGCGCTCTATCGGTCCCTTGAGGGTCTTGTCGAGCATCTTCTCCCAGTCGACCTCGAACTCGTCGGGGACCTGGTCGGCGTACTCGAAGCAGATCACGTCCGGGTCGCGCTTGAACTCCCCGTAGAGGTGGTCCCGCTGGGGGTCGAGCCCCTCCTCGTCTTCCATCCGCGCCCAGAAGTCCGGGTGGACCTTCTCGATGTAGAGCCGCTTCGGCTTCGACCCGCTGCCGAAGTTCGTCCCGAGCATGAGGTTGGCGTACTT
>NZ_SGXU01000180.1:0-810 GCF_005435015.1 Halorubrum sp. SP9 | reverse complement strand
GAGCCGATGTCTCCGTTCCTGTGCTCGACAAGCACTACGACCGACGGTCCAAAGAGCGCAAGCGCCAGCGAAGAATGGAGACTTTGGCCGCCACCCGAGAAGGGTACGAAACGTCAGATGGCGACTCACAGATGAGCCTATCACAGTTCGAAAACGGTCCCAATGCGGTAGCACATCCGGTGGCTTTCCCCGTTCAGATCGGTGTCGAGATCGGCGCGTGGATACCAGACCGACTCAGCCGTGAGCTGAACGAACTCAGTCCTAGTGATGGAATCTCGACGCCTGACGCTACCACGGCCGCGAAGGGGATGGTCACGTACAGCATGATGGTCTGTATGGTCGCTCTCAATCTAGCTTTGCTCGCGAGCTGATGGTGAGTACCCTTCACTTGATTCAAGCCTGATTTGAGAATACGAGAGCTGAAGGGGTGACTATCGACACCGATTTTGAATTCGTGATGAGCAAAGAAAGGATAGCTAGGATACAGAAATTGGGGGAGATCCTACGATCTCACGATTCAGATCCAGTTCAGATATTATCGAGGAAACTCCGACGCTGCTCGACTTTGACCTCCTCTGTTCGTTTGTCGTAGTGCTGATCTAGAACCTTCCTGCTGACATTCATCCTATCGGTCACGACTTCCGGAGGTACGTCTTCGGTCAGGTAGTGAGTGATCGACCCCCTCCTGATCGCGTGAGGACTAACTGCCTCGTCGCACTTTTTCTCCCCGTCCTCGCAGCCATCACACGGTTCGTCCCTGAAGCAGGGAGCTGTTATCCGATACACATGGCGTCTGATCGCGGCTCGAGA
>NZ_SGXU01000179.1:0-811 GCF_005435015.1 Halorubrum sp. SP9 | reverse complement strand
CGACGACGCTCGGCCGGATCATCGCCCGCCTGATGAACAGCGGGTTCAACCTCCGCACCGCGCTTCACGTGGCGAAGCGCGAACTGATCACCGGCCACCAGTACATCGTGGTGGGGGACGGTGGGACGACGATCTGTCGGAGCCGAGGGGGCATTGCTACTGTGATGGATGTGAATTCGGCTGGTGCGATGTGGGATATTAGTGTTCGTACGTATCCCGTTGGACCGTACGGAGTCGGAACGCTATACAGTCCCACAATTGACGGTATTGATATGAATTACGTAGTTCCTTCTAGAGCAGAATTGTCAGATATAACTACAGATCAGCTTTGTAATGTACTGGATCTCGGAATTATACCCGTTTTTTACGAGGACGAGCTACGCTGGAGTGACGAGGGTCTACCAGACTAAGGCCCCGGGTTTGTCTGGACGACGTTCGCCGCCGCAGGGGCTGCCTGCGTCAGCAGCAGCATCGCAGTGAACAGGACGCCGGCCATTTTCGGGTGCTCTGCCACGTATTCCGCGACACTTTCGTGCATATTCGAAAAGTATCAGGATAAATAAATATTGAGATTGTTCTACGGTTGGATTATAGAGATATTTGAACTACAAATTAGTTGTATTAAATAAATTTGGCCGCTAAAACCCGAGAAATTGACCGTTCTATCCCGATCGACAACGACCGAAAACCGCCGCTCTCGCGGCAGTTACTGAAGACCGCGTTTTTTCACCGCCCGGCGCGCAACGGACCGTGCCATGACCGACATCCAAGCGGCGATCCGGGAGGCGTTCGAGCACACGGAGTACGACCT
>NZ_SGXU01000017.1:0-60182 GCF_005435015.1 Halorubrum sp. SP9 | reverse complement strand
TCAGCCGATTCGGCGTTTCTCGGTAGCTGTGGCCGTCTTCGAGCCGAAGACAGTGGAGCACAACGTGTTTCCAGCGGGCGAACCCGCCGCTGGCGGGCTCGCCCGCGTGCTTTCCCAACGCTTGTTTGACTAGGCGACGACACTGCTCAACGAAGTCGAGGAGATCGACTTCCATGGACAGAATCGATTTCCTCGGCTTCGTCCTTCTACTCCGTGATAACAGCTGATTAGATCGCTATTCAACACAGCAGATTCAATGACATCTAATTCAGTTTGTGGGATACCAGGACCGTTGTCTGCGATGACTAATTCGACGCTCGTCTCGTTTACTGACGCGGTGATTTCGACGCGGGGCGGCGTTCCCTCGCTGTGTTCAACTGCGTTTTCGACCAGTTGTTCGATCGCGTACCGACACAGACTGGGATCGGCATTAATTGTCACATCGGGGATTTCGATGCTCGTTTCAGCCTCAGCAGTGGAGTCGGTCACATCAGCAACGACGTTATCGGTTATATCCTGAAGCAGTGCTCCCGTCTGGTCCCGTTCAGAGCGCTGCATGAGTCTCTCGAGTCGACGAGCCTCGGTACTGAGTTGGTGGAGCTGGTCAGCATTGTGGACGATGTGAGTATTTTGGGTCTCTTCGGCGTAGGCTTTGATCACGTCAAGCCGGTTGCGCAGATTGTGTCGAAGGACTCGATTGAGAACCTGGAGTCGTTGCCGGCGGATTTCTCTGTCAGTCACATCAAACAGCGTAACGGTGTGACCGAGGAGTTCGTTGTGATCGTTTCGAAGCTCAGTAACACGGGGGTCGAATCGTCGCTGTCCGCTCGTCGTCTGACATCGGATTGTCTCGCGCTCCGCGAGCGATTCCATGTGAAACTCCGTGACCTCACTGATATCCACGCCCGCATCTATTCTCCCGAACTGATCTTCGGCTACCGGATTTGTGCGAGCGATCCGTTCGTTGTGATCAACAACGAATATCGCTTCGTCCATTCTGCGTACCGCCGCACGCTCCCCGAGTGTCCCGGTTCCGGGGCGATCCGAGAGAAGCGAGTATCGGAACACACTGAGCCAGATTACGACAGCTACCGCACCCAATCCCGTTTGAGTAAGAAGGTCATTAACCAACGGCGTAGACGGTCGGGTCGTTTGAAAGACCAACAGCGGAATGGCAACCGGCGCAACGGCGAACAGTCCGTTTCGCCATGTAAATCGGTCGTGACGGCGTGAGGTCGATATCACTAACCAGATCGCGGCGGAGACGATCGCCAAAATCGATAAGAGGAGGACAGACGAGGTGACGCTCAGCAGCTGTCGCTGATCCGTAGAGAAGTTGAGCGGGTTATAGAGTGCGATAGACTCGAGCCCGATAACGGAAAGAATGAGTCCGGTCGCGACAGTGACGCGGCGGCGTGTCACTAGCGTTCCTCGGCCCACGTACCGAAGCGCGAATACTGTCCATGGGAGAATGACAGCGGGTAACAGCAGACCCATGGTACGGTCTGCTGCGGAGTCAACCAATTGGAAGCCAATCGTCTCTATCGTGAGGACACCAGCGTATACGAATCCGGAAGCCCCGAAGAGTAGCGACATGACGCCGAACGGAACGGCCAAGTCCGCGTATACACCGGCTGTTGACTCCCCCCGTCGTAGTGCGACAATCCCGGCGACGGCACACGTGAGCCCGGTGAGTATCGGGACCAGCAGGCTTGCCGCCAGTTCAACAGCGAAGCTGACCACGGACACGCCGTTGTTAAGATTCAACCAACCTGTTAGTGACGGTGTTTTCGAGCGAAGTGACTCGCGGGGACGGCGGCCGCTCGTTGCTCGCTTTGTGAACGACCCCTCCGTGTTCAGCGACCAATACGTCGGACGCCCGAAGCGTCCAAACATGTCCCGCTCAATTCGAAGTCGGTCCGCTACTTAATACGTCTCTCTCTCAATGCCCGAAAACGTCTCTAACAGCTCATCAGCGTCCGGAATAAGTCTACAGACCCGATCTCGAAGTGTTTCTACCCGATTGTCGAGCCGGTTGTACTCTTCGTGTTCCGCCAAACGATCCGGGTCAAGCT
Source organism: Halorubrum sp. SP9 (assembly GCF_005435015.1). Lineage (NCBI taxonomy): Archaea > Methanobacteriati > Methanobacteriota > Halobacteria > Halobacteriales > Haloferacaceae > Halorubrum > Halorubrum sp. SP9. The sequence goes on along the minus strand of NZ_SGXU01000017.1, from coordinate 58,107 downwards.
CCGCCCCGATGACCGATCGCTTCGACTCCATTTTGAAATACTCGCCAAGGAGTTGATACGCGAGCACCTGACACTGCTGGTCGACAGCTGTGCGAATATCTTCTCGCTCGACGGGCTTACAGAGGTAATCATCAAACGGCAAGTCAAGGAGATCCAACCCAGGATCGATCGCGGTCACCATTATCACACGGGTTTGGACGTCATCGCTCCGCAGTTCGGCAAGAACATCGTCTCCGGATTTGTTCGGCATATGCCGGTCCAACAAGACGGTGTCCGGGGGATCCGACTCCTCGACCATCGACAGCGCCTCTGGGCCTCCGTACGCGACGGAAACATCCGCAACCGCTTCTAATCGGAGGGCGTAGGCATCAGCAACCTCTTTTTCGTCATCGACGAGTAAGACCTTGGGCTGGTTGACGTACATCCCGTACTCACTCTGTGTACGTATCGACTACAGCGTCTAATAACCGTGGCCTTTCAAGCGGACGTGTGGTAGTCTTGGAAGCCTTCTCAGACGATCTGGGGGGTACGTATTGTTTCGTGGCGAGAAACGTGGCTCACCGAACTAATCACTCTCACTCGAATCGCCACGTATGCCAATTCGGTCAGAAACGGCCTCTGATTCCACCGGTAGCGAGTCACCGGAATTCAACGTCAGCTTTTCTTGGGCCATTGCGTTCGTCGCCTTACTGTTTGTACACAACGAGTTACACGAGATCGCGCACACTGCGGTCGGCCGGTTGATCTGCGGAGCATGGGGCCCACGGAATTTCAACAGTTGGCAGCTTGCGTGTGAGAAAACGCCTGAAATCGTCTTCGCACCGATCGCGGGCCTCGTTTTTAGTTATGGCCTGATGTGGATCGGCTACTATTTAATCCAAGTAAGAAGCGCACCCTCGAAGAAATCCGTCGGACTGTGTCTCATCTTCGCGGCGATGCCCTTCGGTCGGATCTATACCGTCTCACGGTCCGGCGGCGATGAAATGGTCATCCTTCGGGGTGCCTTCCCGGAAATGGATCCGCTGCTCCGACTCGCCGTCGGAGTAACGACCGTGTTGCTTCTCGTAATCCCACCGTTGTATCGAGCGTTCTCTGCGTTGCCACAGCAACGGCGGGTGCCCATCTTTGCGGGACTGCTGTTGATACCGTATCTCTTGTTTGACATCCTCGTTTTGCGAGTAGCTAATCCACTGCTAGAGCAGGGTGTCTTGGCTGGTGAGGGAATACTGGGTTCACCGCTGTTCGTGAATGTCTGGACTGGCTTTTGGATACTCGTGTTGGTCTTATCGTGGCGGCACCTCCCCACGGTTCTCAAATTCAACAACAAGAAGGATCTTCCCTCTGACTGACTCGCAACATCGCAAGGACAGTCGGCCTCATTCACGCGTGCTCTACGGAACTGCGACGACTGCTTCTCGGCGAGAAACACGCCGCCTGCTGCTATTACTCTCGCCGCGTACCACCTGCGTATGTCACACCAACCGGGGCTCCTCCGGAGTCCGCTATTCCGTGTAGGCATGCCCGCGATGACGTCGCTGATCATCGCCGCAATCGCCCTCCTCATCGTTGACGATCGGTTGCTCCGGATACTCATGCTCGTGATAGCGGCACTCGATCTGCTCGTAACCCCGCAGATACTGAAGCGTGCCGCCCGCAACGCGTAGCGATTGAGGCACTCGCTCTGAGAGTACAACCCCGGTACTCGCCACCTTCGTCGCCCGAGCACAGGTCACTCACGCTGCCCCGTCCAGATCAACCTGTGACCAGAGCCCCGCTCGTGAGCTGTTCGTCAGCGATCGGCGGCGGCGACCGAGCGCGGGGAGTCGACGGCTTTGCTGTCGTACGGGACACGGCAGGGGAATCGGGCGCGTCGTGGCCGTTGAAGGTCGTATCGCGAGAACCGAGCGGCGTAAGCGACACGACGGTCCTGATGTCCGGCACACGTGTCGTTTCGCGGGGCGGCAGAGTACGGACATATTAGAAAATATGACTGCCCTCCCACCGGCAATGTCGGTCACCGCCGATGCCGTTATCGCCGCCATATTAGCGTCAGTCACAGGTCGTGCCCTGCGGGGTCGGTCGCCACCGAACGCGACCACGTTCGCAGCGGTTTCGGGCAAAACGGGCGTGAGGTTATTGTTGGACAAACTTCAACTCACGACGTAATGCCACAGGTCTTCCCGCAGCGATCCCCGACGATTGGCGTGGTGGGGCCAGCGTCGGTCGAAACAACGCTCCGAGATGCGCAGGGCGCACTCGACGTCGCGGTTTCCATCGGAGAGAGCGGACGCGACGCACGTGACTCGCTCGAGGAGTTCGACTGTGTAATTGCGGTAGACACTCCTGAATCAGCGGGTGCCGGTCGGACAGACGCCGGCGCGGTAGCGCCACCGAGTGACGTGAGAGACTGGGCAGTACAGCACGCTGCGAAGAACGCGACGCCACCACTGGTATTCGTGGCGCCGACAGAGGTATCGCTCGCCGAACCGCTCGAAGCCGGCGTAACGGAGTATCTCCCGTGGGAACTGCTCGCCCAGTCGCCGGCCACTGTCCTTCGGCGGGCGGTCGACGCGATACGAGGTGAAAGCCCCGGAGATTACCGAACGATCTACGATAACGTCTCTGAACCGCTCACACTTCACGACCCTCACTCGGGGGAGTTAGTCCATGCGAACCAACAGCTCTGTGAGCTGTTGAAATACAATCGGGCAGAACTCATTTCGATGCGTGTTGGCGACTACACCGCGAATATCGAGGGATACGACCAAACTGCTGCGATGGAAGTTATCACCTCCGCGACGGGGGGTGACACCGTCGGCCCGATCGAATGGCCACTTGAAACGGCTGACGGTGAACACGTTTGGGTCGAGGCGACGTTGACCACGGTCACGATAGACGGTCAGGAGTTGGTGTTGTCGACGGCCACGGACGTGACCGATCGGCGACGGCAACGCCGTCAGTTCCGCGAGATTTCGACGCATATCGACGAGGTCGTCTATCTGGCCCGGGCGGACCTCTCAGAGGTCCTATTTATCAACGAGGCGTACGCCGACCTGTTCGATCAACCGGTCGAACGCGTGTATGACGACCCGATGGCTGTCCTCGATGCTGTACACCCTGAGGACCGTGAGGCGTATCGCTCGGACCTACTCGCCATGAGCGAACACATCCGCGATACGGAGTCGGGGCCGTACACGTTCTCCCACCGCCTCCGCGTGGACGGTGAGACGCGCTGGGTAGAGGTAAGCGGGTACCCGAGCAGCGGTCCAGGCGGCGCCGTTGACCGAATCGTCGGCGTGATCCGGGATGTTACCGATGCGCGACGCCGTGAGCGTGAGTACGAGCAGATATTCAACGGCGTTACCACCGCGATCGCAGTCCACGACCCTGACACGGGTGAAATGCTCGACGTGAACGACAGCTATGTCGAACTGTTCGGATACGACTACGACGCGATTCTCCAACAAGGAATCGACGACCTCAGTGTTCCCGAGGAGGGGTACACCAACGAGCGCGCGAGACGGCTTATTACCGATGTCGGCGAAGACGAGGAGGACGAGACAGTTGAGTGGCGAATTGAGACTGCTCGGGGTGACCATCGTCTCATCGAAGCGAACCTCACAGTCGCGACCGTAGGCGGACAGCGACGCGTCCTCTCGCTGATGCGCGATATTACCGAACAGAAACGCCGCGAGCGAGAGTACGAGCAGATTTTCAACGGTGTCAATGACGCGATCGCCATCTTCGACCCAGAGACGACTTCCTTTGTCGACGTGAACGATTCATACCACGAACTCGTCGGGTGCGATGATCTCGATCGCATTCGTGAACTTGGCATCCAGGGGCTCAGCGCAACTGAAGACGGGTACACCGCAGAACACGGTACAGAACTGATCCGGACCGTCGCACACTCCGGTGAACCGAAGACCATCGAGTGGAAGCTCGCGCCGCCGGACGGGGAGCAGTCGTGGATCGAGGTCACGTTGGCGACGGCTGAGATCGGTGGTGAACAGCGAGTCCTGTCGATCCAGCGAGATATCACCGAGCGGAAGCGTCGGGAACGCGAGTTCGAACAGATATTTCACGGCGTGACCGACGTGATCGGCATCTACGATCCCCAGACTGCGGAGCTTCTCGACGTCAACGATACCATGTGTGACCTGCTCGGATATGACCGCGAAACCATCGTGAACATGGATCCCAACGAGGTGACTGCGACTGCGCTTGGGTTCGACGCGGACGCAATCGAGGAGGTTGTCCGCGGCGTTGCCGAATCCGGTGAGCCGGCGATGGACATCGAGTGGGCACTCCGAACCGCCAGCGGCGAAGTGGTGTGGCTTGAAGTTAACGCAACGCTGGCAGAGATTGGCGGTGAACAGCGTGTGGTCACCATCGCGCGAGATATCACACGGCGGCGTGACCGCGAAGAGCGGGTTCAAGTGCTGAATCGTGTGCTGAGACACAACGTGCGGAACGACATGGACGCGGTGTTGGGATATTCAGCAGCGATCCAGGAGACTACCGAACACGAGACTGTGCGAGAATACGCTGAACGCGTCCACGACATTGCGAACAGTCTCTTAGAGCTCAGCGGTAAGGCACGCGCCGCCGGGCAGATGCTTCAAGACAGCGACCAACCGGACAATCGCCAAGCCGGCACGGTACTGGACTCTGTCGTGGCTGATATCCGCGAGTCCGACGCCGATGCTACCGTTCAATTGTACTCCACAGATGCTCCCGTTCCAGTCGATACAGCTACTTTTCGGCTGGTGGTAAGCGAACTCATCGAGAACGCTGTCGAACACGGCGGTGACTCGCCGCAAGTCGAGATTACGACCACACCAGCTACGGACAGCGGCAAAACACGGATCACGGTGCGTGACGACGGTCCCGGGATCCCCGACAGAGTACTCACTCCGTTCCAAGCCGAGGGAGAGTCCCCGTTTCAGCACAACCACGGCATCGGCCTGTGGCTTGTCAACTGGGGTGTTCGGCGACTCGGCGGCGGGATTGAGTTTGAACGTCCCGCCGACGGCGGCACCGTTGTTCACCTCTCGTTACCGAACAGACTGCGCGAACAATCATAACCGAAACAGCTGGCTGCTGAACGGACACAGTAACAGAGCAAACGCAACGTCGCTTCGACCCCCACAATGGATCCGCAACTTGAGAACGCCCCGATTGGAGTCGTCACGGTCAGGGATGGGATTGTCGACGAATACAACGAACGCGCGGCAGAAATCGCTCCGTCTGTTGCCGTACGCGGCGAGGCAATCACAGACGTGTTTCCGGAGTCGGTCGAGGGATCCCTCTCAGACGTTTTCGGCGGCTCGTCCGTGTCTGAGACATCGTTCGAGGAGTATTACCCGTCAATCGACCGGTGGTTGTCGGTCTCGGTTGAACCGGATACACCTTCTGTGACGGTCTATATCTCCGACGTAACGGACCGCGTCACCCAGCGCAAGGAGCTTTCCACGCTCAAATCAGAATACGATCGCGCCACTGTCGTCGACCAACTTATCGCGGACGTGCTTCACGGGCTTGTTGATGCCCCTTCTCGTGAGGCTATCTTAGAAACGATCCGTGAACGGCTGGGCAAGTCGGACCAATATCGGTTCGTCTGGACCGCTGAACACGTCGTCGAATCTGAGGAACTCGTCGTCGACAGCGTATCAGGCAATCAGGGACAGGTGTTTCCGGCAATTCAAGAAACGATCGAGGACGACGGTAACACCCCGGAGCGTCTGGCTATCGACGAACAGCAGCCACAGTTCATCGCGTCGCTCGCGGAGGACGACTCGGTTTCTGAACGGCTCCGTGTTGCTGCGTTTGCTGACGGTGCCCAGTCTGTGCTTGCGCTTCCGCTCGCGTATGAGTCACGGGTCTACGGCGTGATTGGAATCTACGCTGAAACGCCGGACGCATTTAGCGATCACGTTCGGTCAAGCTTCGAGACATTGGGTAACCTCGCGGGGCTCGCGATCAACGCACGGCAGAACCGCAAACTCCTCTTTGCGGATACAATCACGGAAGTTACGTTTGGACTGAGATCTCACTCGCCGCTCGCAACCCTCACCGAACGCTGTGGGGTGTCACTGACGCTTGATGGTACCGTACCGCTCGATTCGGAGTCTCTCACCTGCTACGTGACCGTGACCGGCGGCGATGTGAACACCGTCGTCGACGAGGCGACCGGGCTACAAGCCGTGACAACCGGCCGTGTTATCCGGCAGTCGGACGCAGCTGGCGGCCGTATCGAGCTGACACTCGATGAGTCGGCGCCGCTCGTTGCTGCGCTCACCGGTGGTGCGAACGTCCGATCGGCATCCTTCGAAGACGGTACCGGTCAGGTAGTCGTTGAGGTGCCCCCGGATGCTAATGTTCGCCGACTGGCCGTAGAGCTCGGAGGCGACGAGCCCGCACCGGTCCTCGCACGTCAAGACACTACCGAGTCGCCAACGACCACACGAGAGTTCAGGAACGACCTCAAGGATAGATTGACCGACCGACAAGCAACGGTCCTCCGGACCGCGTATCTCGCTGGGTATTTCGAATCGCCCCGCGGGAGTACAGCTGAAGAGGTCGCGACCTCCCTCGATATCACCGGATCAACCCTGATCCATCACCTACGTCGAAGCCAACGGAAACTCTTGGACGTATTCTACGAGGAGGAACCTACAGACTGAGCTGAATGTCTGTATAGTTAGACTCACTCCTACCGCTGGGTCTGGATAGTGAGCATATTCTACCAAGGGGACTCCATCATACCATCTTTGTATGGCAGCACGGAAGCCAGTCCACAGAGGTCCCGACCGCGAAGATACGCCTTCACCGTCAGCCGCTGAGCTGCTCGATCTACTCGGCGATGAGTACACCCGCAGGGTGTTTGAGGCGGTCGCCGATGAGCCGCGTGGCGGCCGCGCCGTCGCTGAAGCGGCAGACGTCTCTCGACCGACTGCGTACCGGCGTCTCAACGCCCTCAAAGACGCTGGCTTGGTTACCAGCGAGTGCCAAGTTGCTATCGACGGCCACCACCGAGAACAGTTTGTCGCGTCTGCTGAGGAACTCTCTGTGTCGCTCGATGATGGCGACATCGAGGCAGTCGTGGAATTTAACTGATGGAGTCCCGACTCACGCAGTTCCGAACGACCCCGAGACATTCACCAGGATGTCTCAGTCCATCCGACAACTCGGACTTCAGTGTTCGAGCGACCCGATACAGGGTTACCTCCCCACTACCATACCAACACCACGCCCTCCAACGATGACCCAGAACACGCGTTCACCGTCCACGTCCGTTACTCGACGTCGAGCGATCACAATCGGTGCCAGCGCCGCGATCGCCTCGACTGCGGGCTGTACAGCAGTCCTTGATGCGGTTGGCAATCAAATTTTTGAGGAAGTGAATCTCCTCAATCAACTGAATCACGAGGTGAGCGGGACGATCCAGATTGTGGACCCGAATGGAGACACGGTTCTGGACACCTCATTCGACGTCCCGTCCACCGAGTCGGGTGGTGACAGTAACATCGTCGCCTATGCCGACGTGTGGACCACCGCCGGCGAGTATCGAGTCGATTTAGCGCTCGCGGATACGGAGATTGCGGGTACATCGCAACTTAATCGCTCGTTCACGATTACAAATCCCGCGGAGGAACTGGTTGCCATTTCGATCGGCTCCACTGATGAGGGTGAGCCCATCGCCCTTCGAGTCGGTGAATCGTTCTCCGATCTCGGTCAGACGAACGAAACCGGCTGACTGGCCTCACGTCAGGCCACCGAGCGATCACCGAACTATTGGGTTTCCCTGCCCGGAGCGGGGTTGAGTGCCTCGGGACTCGACCTCGGGGCGGTTCAGGCCGCATCGAGGACGGTTGACGCGAACCGTCCGGCCGTACGCGACTAACAGGGCGACACAGCCGAGTCCGATAATGGCACCTCCTGCGAGGCTTGACTCTTCACCACCGATCGCTGCCAGTGATCCAAACGCCAAAAACGGGATTGCCGCCACCCTACCTGCGATCGCAATCACGGAGAGTCCCCCTTTGATATAGGACCCAGTCCGTGAAAGCCAGGTGTAGACTCGACCTGCGTCGGAATTCGCGGGTGTCGTGGAACCCGACACGGCGATCTCCGGGCTCGATTCGCCTCGCGAGGCGTCGCTGGTCATGGATGGTGGTTCCTTGCTCCCCACATACGCCTCGTTCCGTGTCTCAGGGACAGAAACGCTGAAACCCCACTGTGACCGCGTTTCATGGCGTGAAACACTGCTGTTGGATTGATGTTGTAAGGGCTATATGATTCACGTAGCCGCCGGTCGGAGGCGGCCTGTAAGCAAGTATCCGACTGTTGAGCTCGTCCCATCGCCGTGGCCCAGTTGGTGGGATTTCTCATCACCTCCCCCCTCCCCCGCTTTGGCGCTTTGTTAGCCGCCACCCCGCTGCGCATCGGCCCTCCACCGCCAGCGGCCCTATTGTACTGTGGTTAGATCAAGGAAATCCCTGCTCCGCGATCATTCGTGCCGTCCACGCAGCGCCTGCCGAGCGGTCTTTCGTCCACTACCGAGCGACAACGAACCGCTCGCCTTCACAATCTCAGCTGTCACCCGATCTGGGCGTCACGGAGACGGACATATCCGACCGTAACAGGGACCAAGATCCAGGCCAACAGGACGAGAACCGGCAGCCAGACCGACGCGAACGGGTCCGTTCCGAAGAACTGCCCCTCAACAGTGCTCCGATAGGCGGCCCTCGCGGCGCGGTTTGGCGGGAACAACCCGACCAATTTTAACCATGCCGGCTCGCCGCCATCGGCTATCAGACCCAGTTCGACGGCGCCGTACTGGATGGCACTCTGGATGAGGTTCCACAGCGCGACCAAGATCATGTAGGCTCCGACGGCGACGGCGGTAGCACGACTGTCGCTCGAACTCCCCGCGGAGATCCCCACTCCGATAGCGACGAACGCCACACCCATGAGGCCGAGAAATCCGATAAATGCCGCCAGTAAACCGAACGTCCCGCCCAGCGTCGTGAGAACGACGAGCCCCGTCACGAACCCGCTGGTAAGCGTGGCGACGAGCATCAGGGCAGTCCGTCCGAGGAGTTTCCCGACGAGAACGTCCCGACGTGACGGCGGCAAGCCCAGCAAGACTCGCAGCGACCCCGACTCCCGCTCGGCAGTGATTGCCCCTTTGGCGAGTACGAGCGCAACGATTGGAAGCATCGTCACGGCGAGTTGAAATGAGAGGGAGAACACCTCACCGGCTGCCATGTCGCTGGTTACTGCGAGGAGTGCCGTGGTCCCGGCCGTTGACAAGAGGACGATTAAGGTGACCGCCCACAGGGCCTTCGATCGACTGGCATCAGCCAGATCTTTCCGGGCGATGGTGCGAACGCTCATTACGCGACACCACCCGGGACGACGGCTTCGGCCTCACCGTCCGTCCTGTCTTCACCGGTATAGCTTGCGAACAGATCCTCAAGTGATGACTCCTCGATCCGCACGTCGGTGACCGACGTCAGCTCTCGAACCCGGTCGATGAACTGGAGTTTCGCCGCCGGTTCAAGACAGGTTCCCCGAACGGTCCCGTCGCCTACGTCGATGTCGCGTACATTCGGGAGGCCACCCAGATTTTGCTCAGGCTCGCGGTCCACGTCGAGTATCACCTGTGCTCCAGTGTCGAGTTGGCGTCTGAGACGGCTGATACTGTCAATGGCGACGAGCTCTCCCTCGTTCATGATACCGACACGGTCGGCGACGGCTTCGACCTGTTCGAGAATATGGCTCGAAAAGAACACCGTCACGCCACGGTCGTTTTCCGCACGAATGATCTCTCTGAGTTCCCGGGCGCCGTTCGGATCGAGACCGCTGGTCGGTTCGTCGAGGATGAGCAGATCAGGCGCACCGACAAGCGCCATCGCTAAGGCGAGTCGCTGGCTCATTCCCGTCGAGTAGTCGCCGGCGGGCCGGTTCGCGTCTTCTCGTGAGAGGCCGACCCGATCGAGTAGCTCGTCGGGGTCGTCGTCAGCGTCTTTCAGTTCGGCCGCGAGTTCCACGTGTCGCCGACCGCTCAGTCTGTCGTACAGCCCGTAGTTCTCGGGAACGACACCGATCCGGCGGTGGAGCGTCTCCCGGTCCTTCGAAACGTCTAGTCCGAGCATTGAGGCAGCTCCACTCGTCGGTCTCACGAAGTCCAACAGCAGGTTGATCGTCGTGGACTTTCCGGCCCCGTTCGGGCCTAAAAAGCCGAAGATCTCACCCGATTCAACGGTCAGATCGATACTATCGACAGCGGTCACGTCACCGAACTGTTTGCTCAATCCGTCCATTTCGATCGCGGGACCTGTCATTGTCACAACCCTATCGAACACGGGCGACCTGTTAAATCGAGAGTCAGTGCTTCTAAGTCTGAAACTCTGCTTGTTGCTCTACCTGACGACGGCCGAGTTGCGTCTCTCAGCCACATCACAGAGGAGACGTGGGCCTCTCCAGTGTGGGCGGGCTTTGGCCGCCCTGAGACGTCTCGCGGCCGTCTCGCTCGGTGATAAGACGCTCTCGAAGATCGTGACGCCGTCGCGGTATAGCCGGGAGTTCCGGGCAATCCACCGCAGTAAGCCCGCTGTCGACCTCGGTGCGCGCCACCAACACCTACGCACTGGTACCACTCCTGATCAACCTCGCCGTCGCAGTCGGGGCCGCGTTGCCCGCGACTCTCCGCTCGCGGTCGCGCTGTTCTCCCTGATCGCCGAACGGGGTACCCCCTCCGACGGAGACATCGCGGGTGTGACGAAGCTCAAGGCCACGAGGGACCCGGTGAGTGGCGGGGATTTAGATGCCGTCGGTTCGACGAGGGACCATGTCAATTGGCGACCTCAGCCCGGAGCAGCAAAGCCAGGCGAAGCAGTTCCTGCTGTGGACCGCGCTCACGGTTGTCGCGGGATATGTTTTGTTCGTCGTTCTCTGACTGGCGGCGGGGAGTCCCTCTCGTCCCGTCGGACCCAACCGACAGCGGCCCGACCGCCGGAACTCGCCAGACCGAGGCTTCGAGGCGTTCTCGACTCCGATTCGGGCCGAATCCGACCGAGGACTTAATCGTCCGCAGCCATCATGTCATTATACACCATGTGTCACGGACATCATCCGGGAGAGTGGTCGCGAAAGGAGATGGACGAACCGACCGACGAGCCGGCGGAAGAGCCGTCGTTGTCCGAGCCCGAGGAGGCGACGGACGTGGAGATCCTCACGGACGGCGGCGACGAGTGAGCGCGGCGCCGGCGAGCATATCTCACGCCGTTTTCGTGGACACCGTAGGCGACTTCGACGCGCGCTGTTGAAGCGAGATCGACCGGCGGTCGTAGCGGAGCCTCGTCAAGACGGCGCTCCGCAGATGACCGACGCGAGTGTCTTGGGCCTGATTTCGAGACGGTTCACTGTTCGGCTATGGAGCAGCATCAGTTGAGGTCACCGGAGGGCGCGCTCTGGAATTTCGGCGGGTCGGTGACCCGAAGAACGTCCAGACAACGCTCGCGGAGCACATGGGTAGCGAAGCGTACACAATTCCCGGGTCTCGGGAGCAGTGGGAGTCTGTTCTCAGTCTTGGCCGCGAAATCCGCACAACGGTAGCACCCACTGGAGAGAGTGATGAGCCTGTGACTCGGAGTGACACACGTGGTCCGCGCTCGCATCCCGTTAGATCCGTGCGAGCATCGCATACAGAAGGACCCCGATCAGCATGAGAAAAAACGGTGCGATCAACACCAAACCTCCGGCCGCCTCTGCCCCACTCACCTGAGACGAGCCGAGTAGGAGCAGCGGCACTCCTGCGAAAAACAGTGCTAGCATGAGCGCGGCACCCACAACTGCGGGGTCCTGATCGGGGCGTCCATCATGTCTGACAGGCAACCCGAGCGTCTCGATCGCGCTGTCCAAATCAGCGACGGGACCAAATTGGACTGTGTTCGTTGGCGTCGCCTTGACGTCCGAGATGCGTAGCGTTCCGGTGTCAAACAGTCGGTCGGGAATTGCGTTCTTGATTTCGAACTGGGCTCGCGAGTGAACCGGAACGGTCCATTGCGGGGCTTCGAGAACAGTATCGTACGCGATTAATGTATCGCCACGCCGTTGGTACTCGATCGTCCCGTACCGGAGATAGTAGCTCCCGATCCGGACAGCAAAGACACACAACACCACGGCCAGGCCGACACCGCCCCATACGAGACGTCCGGTGAGCATTGCGGCACACACTCCGAGCAGAAGCAGCGCCACCCCACGATTGATCACAGTCAACAGTATGGTACTGATGCTTCCGAGCAGCACTGACTTCGGGCTCACAGTCACCCGCGACTGAACCTCCTCGTCTGGGAGGTCCGGCTCTGGCTGTGGACGGCTCAGTTCCCGGTCGTCGCTCAGGCGATCGAACCAGGCTTGGAGGGTTCTCGCAATCGGTCCAGTAGATTCCCACGACACAGAGAGGGCCGTCTTCACGACCACAAATCCGCCAAGCACAGCGACACCCGTCAACTGACTCGCAGTGAGCGCGAGTACGCCAAGTAGCATCACCCCCACGGTTAGTTGCGTCGGCCGCTGTAAGATTTCGCGAGCGGACACGTCTTCGTACCGTTTTGTCCCAAGGTAGTCGACGCTGAACTCGGCGGCCTGGGCTATCAAGAGCGCCCCGACGCTCAGGCCAACCTCCCACGACATCGCTACCGGCGTCTCGGTCGTTGCCCACGAGAGTACGGAAATTGGCAGGACAGTAGAGCCCCAGATACCGATCATTGAAAGCGCAAATGGCACATTTCGCGGGTACAGTGGTGGGAGCGACGGGAGTGGACGCCAACCGCCTCGCTTCTGTCGTAGTTCGTGGAGAGGTTCTCGTTGCCCGACGACATCAGGTGACCCCTGCTTTGCGAACAACGACTTCAGCGCGCCGAGGAGCACCGTACTAACTGCCTCTATCCAGTAGAGAAACAAGAGCGTCCAGACGTTCCAGTCGCCGATGAAGACGCCGATTAAGGGCAGGATATTCGCGACGATGATAATGAGGTCGGCGACTGACTGGTGCGGTACTGTGGAGGGCACACCGCGCATATGTGACCACAAGCGTACCGAAGATAATATCCTCTGCGTTGGTTCAGTGAACTCCGCCTCTGACGCTGGATTAGCTCACAGTGAGATCTCAATTCGTGCCCCGCCAGTACTCGAGGCGGTAAGTTCAATTTGCCACCCGTGAGCGTCGGCAATCTGTTCGACGATAGCCAGGCCGAGCCCAGTCCCCCCGGTTTGGGTGGAATACCCCGGTTCAAACGCTACGTCCCGGTTCTGCGACGGAATTCCCGGTCCGTCGTCTGCGATATAGAACCCGTCAGGTGAGCCGCCGACGGTGATGGTAGTAGTGACATCAGTGTCGGTGGGCTCTCCTGTCGAACGTTCGGTAGGCTGTTGATCGGCGGTCTCGGCGGCAGTCGTGTCAGTGCCAGAGCCGTGTTCCACGCTATTGCGAAAGAGGTTCTCGAAGAGCCGCTGGAGCCGGTCCGGATCGGCCGACACGGTCGGCAATGGCGTAGAGAGTTGAAGTGTAACGCCGTCGGTGTCAATCGACTTCCACGCCGCCGTCGCTGCGGTCTCTATCGACACCTGCTGTGACGGGTCGATAGCTCCACTGCCTCGCGTCAGTGTCAACACGTCGCGAATGATCTGCTCCATCCGGTCGTGCGCGTCGGCAACCGACTCGAAGTGAGTCTCATCCCCGGTTTCTTGAGCGGCCTGAAGGTGCGCTTTCGCAACATCGAGCGGATTACGGAGGTCGTGACTGACGACGCTACTGACATGGTTGATACCGAGCGGTTCGTCAGCCTCCGGACAGTACTGCAAATCAGAGAAGATGAGGTAACCGGCAGCCGGTTCTGACGGGGCAACACGAACGAAGAAAGGACCAGCGCTGCTGCTGTTATCCAGGTAGATTCCGACACGCTCGTTTCGAACTAAGTGAGTTAGCGGGTCACTATCGCCGGTCGTACGCTGCGTTGGGAACCGATCAAACAACTCGGAGACAGATACGTCAGATGCGAGATCCCCGAAGCGATCGTGAAATGCCTGATTCGTATTGGTGATACGGGCGTCCTGATTTTCGATCGAATAAGCGAGGGCGGGATCCGGGAAGGCATTCAGCGGAATTGCGTCGCCTGGCTCTTCGGTCATTGGCGGACAGACGTCGCTCCGTGAGCGGTTCTCGTCGGCATGAACGTAGACCTCAAGGCTAACTGACCCCGGCTCCAAGCGGGTCGGTCACGGTTCATACGTACCACTTCGTCGGGTGAAGGTTTAGTATTGCTCCTCGATTCTGAGTCAGAAACAGTTCATTGCGAACCCCGGGAGCGATCCGATACCGGACTACCCGACAGTCGGATTCCTCCCACGGCCAAAGCCGTGGGCTTCCTCCTTGTATTCGTGTGAACTGCCCGGGATTCAAGCCCCGAGGCATTCGGCCCGCTCGGCTCGTAGACTGCGTTTCCGACGCTGAAACGCGACGGTACCGCTTTGAATTGAACGCCATACTGTGTATACGAGATGTTGGGAGGGATACAAGCGAAAGAGCTAGCGCTTTTGGTATGGTTAGTGACGGCGTTCGCCGTTGGAACGGCGGTCTATTCGCCGTTAAATGGGCTCGCGCTCTCCGTACCGACGACGTGGGGGTTGTGGGCGCTCTTGACATTCCGTGAGAGAGGGTCGTACGACCGCAGCCGATAGGAGCGTTTGACGCGAACTCTCGAAACGAAACTGCCGACTCAATTCAGCTAAAGGGCGCGGTCAGTTCGTCTCTCCCCCTTCGACCTCGACATCAAATTTCGAACGCCAGTAGTATCGGCGACCTCCCCACACGAACGAGTCACGGAAAAACGAGTACGCGGCCAACGGGACACTGACAACGAAGGCCGGAACGGTGAGCAAAGCCGACAGTCGTCGAATCCCGAATAGCACGTAGACCCCTGCGACGGAGGCTGTGAGGAGAACTCCGAGTAGCGGATTCGTGACGCAACCGACAAGGATAGCGACCAGTAGACCGGCGGACACCATCGCTGCTGTCGGGTCGTGGGTAGCAAAAATTTGGTTAAAACGAACGTGCCGTTCGACGGTCTGACGGATGGTTCCGCCGATCGGAACCCTGCGGCCACGTCGAACCGGGGTGACGGAGACGTGCTCGCCGAGGAGTCCATCATCGCTGATCGTCTGGCGGAGATCGGAGAGCAACGCACTCTCGTCGAGGTCGTCACGGCGGAACATAACGGCACCGCCCCAAGCGTGGTCACCGAGATATGTGCCGAGCGTCCCGCCGAGCGCATAGATTGGTTCGAGGAGGACAGCGAGCGGATCTTGGCCGACAAAGACCGGGAGCTCAGTTGTCGGGCCGTGTTCTTCGTAGTCAGCGCAAAGCGTATCGAGCCAATCCGGCGGATGCGTGAAGTCGTCGTCCGTCCAGACGATGTGATCGCGGGACGCTGCGTCCATTCCCGCGGCGATCGCGTTCGCCTTTCCCGAGCATGCTGTCGGTGATCCGGCGGCTATCAGTTGGACGCACGCCGGGATATCATCGCGGCCGGCCACGGGGTCCGAACCGTTGTCATGGATGATCAGCAACTCGTCTTCCGGCGTCAGTTGAGCCGCGACGTCCTCGCACGCGTCAGTCCACCTGACCGTCGGGAGAAGAATACTCACTGGAGGGCGCGTGTCCATACGGGCTGACAGTTATGACGGCCAAATCAGTTGTTCGGTTGTATACGGGTATCGGACAGTGGAATCCGGTTGAATACGATATTCCGGGCCACGGATGTGCCACCCGTTCGTTCCAGCACGTGTCTCGATGAGCAACGGGTAAAGATTGGTGCCATGCGTTTCACTGACAGAATCCGACCAGAACCGTTAGACCGGCACAATCTATATCGGTCAATTACCGCACGGAGTAGTTATCGTGTCAGATGTACATGACCCCGAGGAACTCGCGGAGCTTCTGGGTGACGAGTGTGCACGCACGATCCTCATCGAGGCGAAGAAAGAGCCGCAGTCGGCCGCAGATCTCAGCGACTGCGCCGGTGTCTCTGAACCGACAGTATACCGACGACTCGAGCGGCTCCGCAAATACGACTTGATCACCGAAGATGTCCAGCCAGTCACCGACGGCAAGAACTACAAGCTCTATCGAACGGTACTCGACGGGATCGAACTCGACCTTGATGAAGAGGGATTCGAGGTCACCGTGTCACGCCGCAAACGGATGATCGACCGGTTCACGCAGTTCGTAGAGGGCTCCTGAGATGTTTGAGACACCGCTTCAGTTGGTCGACCTCGACACGCTACGAACGGTTCGGCGAGTGAGCGAAGCGATCCCGATGATACTCGGGTTGGGGATCAGCTATCTCGCGTACGCCGCATACCGGCAAAACCAGAGTCGTCCGATGTTGTATATCGCAGTCGGGTTCGTGCTGACGTTATTCGTACAGGCTCCGTTAGCGCTGACACTGACGTATTTCGGGGACTTGCCGCTCCAAGTGATCAACAGTCTTCTCCAGCTACCCGAGTTCGTTGGGTTGGGGCTGATCCTGTACGGGCTGTGGATCCCCCGTCGAGACTGATCGCAGCTCGATTCCGAACAGCCGGAATGAGGGTCTGAAGTAGTATCACCGCTCACGAGAAAGCGGTAGCTTCAGCCTGTGAAGCCAGGAAAATTCCTCTTTTTTGATGCGGTCGTATATTCAGCCGCAGATGACCGAAGCAGACAGCGAAGTCGACCGCGGACGAACCGCGTCCCGCTCGGGTGATGCCGACCGACGAGACATCCGTGACGGGATTAGTGGACGCATCGTCTCGGCACTCTGGAACAGAACGGAAGGGCGTCCTCGTGCCGTCTGGCGCGTGCTCATTGCGTGTAGCGTCATGTTCATCGGGGTGTACGTTCTGCCAGGCGTCCTGCTCGCAGGGGCTGAGCTCCCCGTCTCGGTCACGGGGGGCATCGTCAACCTAATTTCTGCGTTGGTCGTCCTGGCGATGGCCGTCGTCTTTGCGAAGCACGTCGACCAGCGACCGCTGGGCGAGTACGGATTCGACGTCGGTGCGGCATGGCTGACAGAGTTCACAGTCGGTAGTGTCGTAGCCCTCGTGGGGCTCTCGGTGGCGCCCCTCGTAAACTTGGCCGCGGGCTGGGCGACGATCGCGGAAGTGGCCTCCGGAGGGGTCGGGGCGAACGCGTTACCGTTCGCTCTTGGGTTCGGGGTGTTCACCATTCAGTGGGCCTTGACGGCCTTCTGGGAGGAGGTGATGTTTCGCGGCATCGTTCTGACCAACGCCGTCGAGGGGCTTCGCGGACGGTGGATCTCAGACCGCGGCGCGGTGATAGCCGGTGTTGTCGCTTCCTCGCTGATATTCACTGTGTTCCACCTTCCGGGCTCGATTAGTGCGTTCGGGTTCCGCATGATATTGGGGTTGCTCCTCGGTGCGGCATACGTGTGGACCAATTCGCTCGCGCTTCCGATAGGGCTCCATTTCATGACCAATTTCGCACTGAACAACATTTACGGTCTCTCGAACGTCGCCGAGGGAGGCGCCCGAGCAGCGATGCTCCTCCGGCCGGCGTTTACCGGCCCGTCGGAGTTCGTACAGCTGTATGGCATCGTGAACGCGGGTGCCGTGCTCTGCGTGGTCGCCTTGACCGTTGGCTACGTCCTGATACGGAACGGCGACCTCAGCACGCGGATGTCGTCGACGTCCTTCCCGGAAGGAAGTTCGGACTGACATCCTTTCACGCTAAAGATATTATGTAGGTATTCAACCCCAGCCGTGCCTACGAACGTGGATAGATTCCTAGTTGTCGGCTTCATCCCACCCGTGAACGGGTGACCTTCGCCTCGCTACCGCTGTAACTCGCGGCGAATCTCCGAAGGCACCTATCGCAGATTCGCGTAAACCCGCCGCGTCTGTGCGGCGACAACGACGAGGCCGACGCCGACGGCGGCGAAGGCGATGGGGACTCCCAACGCCGTGCCCCGAGCGGTGACGCCGGCGAAGTCAGCGACGAATCCGCCGTTGAGCGGACCGACGTACCACAGTCCGAGATACAAGGCTTCGAACAGCCGAGGCGACCCGGTCCACAGTCCGGCAGCGAGCGCGAGCGACGGCGGGAAGATGACGAGACCTGCCACGCCGATGAGTGCGGCGGGGCCACCCGTGGCCACGGCGACCGCAAACGCCCCGGCCCCGACGACGACGGTGACTAAACAGCCGGCAATCCATTCTGCGACGAGCTGACCGACCGGATAATCGGACGTAAGAATCTGGGGGCAGATCCCGTGGCGGGCGGTCTGTGATCCAATCTGTGACCAAACAAAGAGCGGCCAGACCGCGACCAGCGAAAGCAGTCCCCGGGCAGCCCCCTCGGTGCCACCCCCAGTGAGGGCGATTCCAGTTGGTACGACCGCTAATAGCCCCGCACCGAGGTACCACCAACGCGGTTGTCCGCGGAGAAGCCGTCGCAGTTCCATTGTGAGAACGCGTCGGAAGCCGCCGGCATCGCGACGGGGAACCGGAGGAATCGTGACATCCGCAACAACGGTCGAAGCGGACGAAGCCGAATCAGTCGCGTCCGTCGGAGTTTGCGGATTGGACGCTGTCTGTGCCGCAGTCTCTGAGGGAGTCTCGTCGAAGGGGAGGCGCTGACGTACCTTTGTCACCACCCCGTCGGTCCCTTGGAACCAGTCAAACGGCAGTGCCGCGACCAGCGTCACGGCAAGCCCGACGACGACCGTACCCAATCGCTGGGCGAAGAACCACGCCGGCCACGGGCCTCCCTCGTACCGGAACGTCTGCGCGTTGGATCCCCCCGTCCCGAAGTTCGCAAAGCTACTCTCGAATCCCGGTACCGCGGCCTGTATTGACTCGAAGGTGAGATCGTACGCGAGGGTGAGCCCCACAATATCGAGCGCTTTCACAGTCGTCGGGACAGCGGCCGGGACTGCGGTTTCCGGACGCGCCGACTGGGCGGAGAGCAAAAAAATGGCTCCGAAAAAGTACGCTATCCGACCGAGAGTTCCAGCGAGCGGACTGATCGTGCCAAACAGCATCGCGACCGCGCCAACAAACACGGTAAGTGGTACGACCATCACAAAGACCGGCCAGCTGATGGCAATTGGGTCGGTGGCGCCGACGCCGTAGATCGAATGATTGACGACCGCCGCGCCTGCGAGTACCGCCGCGGTGAGAACGCCGACGGCAATGTTGCTCAGTAGTTTGCCGAGGAGATACACCGGTTTACTGGTCTGTGAACTGGTTACGACCGGGAAGTGCCCGTGGCGGTCATCGCGTTCGAGCGACCCGCGAAGCACGTAGAACCCGGCCAGAAGCATGACCGCTGATCCGGCCATTCCCGCGTTGAGCCCGACGAGGTGAGAGGTCAGCGCGCCGTTGACGTTCGGCCCGTTGGAAACCATATAGAAGACTCCGAACGAACCCGAGTTGATCAGGTAGCCGACGTAGATGACAACGGCAAAAAAGATGAGTAGCTTTCGCGACCGAACGCGAGCGATAAGATCGGCCCGAGCAATCTGATAGGCTCGGCGGACGTCAGTTCGCATGAGTGACTGTTCGGAGATACGCGTCTTCGAGCGATGCGGCGACCTGCTCGGCGTCGGTGGTTGGCGGGTCCTCCGCGACAAGCCGAACGTCAACGCCGTCTGCCCGTCGGACAGTGTTACAGATGGGGAACTCTTGTCGGAGCTGCTCCAGCGTTGACCGAGAGACTCGGCACTCGTAGACCTCGCCGTCGACGGACTGGATCAACGACTCGGTCGGTGCGTGAGTGAGTAGCTGTCCGTCTTCCAGGACGGTAACCGTGTCAGCCGTCGCCTCGATGTCGGCGACGACGTGCGTCGAGAATATCACGACCCGATCGTCAGCGGTGTCGGCCAGCGCGTTCCGCATGCGAACGCGCTCCTCAGGGTCGAGGCCGACGGTCGGTTCGTCGACGACCAACAGCTCGGGGTCGTTCAGCAACGCTTGGGCGATTCCAGCTCGTTGGTGCATTCCACCGGAGAAGGCGTCCAGCCGCCTATCACGCACGTCGGTGAGGTTGACGAGCTCAAGTAACGCTTCGATCCGCGCGCTCGCCGTTTCGGAGTCGAGCCCCCGCAGCGCCGCCACATACTGGAGATATTCCTCAAGCGTTAACATGGGGTAGGTATCGAAATCCTGCGGAAGATACCCGAGCACGCTTCGGACGGTGTCCGGCGATTCGCTCACCCGGGTTCCGTCCCAGTAAATCGCTCCCTCTGTTGGCGCCGTCACTGTCGTGAGCATCCGCATGAGAGTGGACTTCCCGGCACCGTTCGGCCCGACAAGCCCGTGGACGCCAGCACCGAGTTGAAGCGTGACATCTCGGACCCCCCAGATGCCCTCAGAGTACTGCTTACCGAGCGATTCTGTCTCAAGTCGCATATTCACCACAGTGTGTTGAGGTGACATATACGTGGGTCCGGTGTTTCCGGGCCAGTGACAGCGTCGACACAGATCAGCGAAGTAGGAAAATCGGTGTTTCACGTCCCGTAACGGTGACTCAACTTATTACGGACTGGACTTCCACCGTCCGCACATGCCCGCAAGAGAGGCTCATCGCGCTGAACATCGCACAACCGACCACGCAGGAAACCCAGGTACACGTCGAGTTAGCGGTGAGAGTCTGGTACTCAGGAATTACGACGATAGTACGCACGACGTTCACGTCACAATCACCGACCACGACGGCGAGACCGCCTTCACTCGGACCGTCTCCGTCGGTCCACGAGACACCATCAGCATCCAGACCCGTCTCGACCGCGCGGTCTACCGGGTAGACGTCCGACTCGATAACGGTGTGGGCGACCGCGCAGACTGCCTTCTCGGCAGCGATCCGAACGAGTGTGCCAAGATCGAAGCTGGAAACGGCGTGGTTAGCGTCGTTGAAGGGTACTTTTGAACGGCTGGCGTGTGCTGGCGGACAGCGAGTGAGATTTGAGAGTTCGTCTCGGTCTGGGGAACAGTTGACGGCCCTGTATCGTCGCCAAAGCTGTCACTAACCAATACAAACGCGTCTCGAATGCGAAGATGACAGCCCACGGCGGAGTCCCTCCTTGGCCGCCCGAGTATCCCGTCGACCGGATTGACGCGGCCGCGGACAGATTCGACAAGGTTGTACAAGGCTCTTATTGGAATCGGTTAGCCGCGACTCACCCCGTTGGTTTCTCCGGACATCACGAACGGCATCGGCGGTTAGTCCTACGGGAGCGTTCGATCAAAAATTCACGCAGCGGCTGATGAACTGATACTAAGCCGTCGCGTTCTCCGGCGGCTCAGGCGGCGTCGGGCCACCGGGCGGCACACTCCCGCCTGGCGGAGTACCGCCGCCCGGTCCGGTCGGCGGTCCGAACGACACGTCAGGCGCGTCACCGCTCACGAGGAAGTCCGCGAGGTTCCCGATGAAGACGCCGTTATCGGCGCGACGGGCGTTTTCGGGCGCGAGGAAACTCGAGTCTCCGACCACAGCGAGTGACTCGCTCCGTACTGCGACCGTGTATGAGCCGGGCTCCCGAGTGGTGGAACGCCGCGACGTCTCCGCCGTCGTGAGCGCTGCCGAGTCGTCGGCGGAGCCCACAGACGCAGCACCGCGAAGGACGACCTGCTCAACCCCGTCAGTGAGCGGTGTCGACTCGGGTGGTTCAACGAGGACGCTGAGGTAGCTCGCGTCGTTGTGCTCCATGTCGTACACGTAGCCGGCGTCACCGTAGACACCGAACGGGGAGCCGAAGTCGGTCAATGCCCCGGCGCTGCCCGGGTCGCTTGCGACGAGGGTTCGACCACCCGCATCAACGAATGAGTTGACGGCATCAGCGTCCGGTCCCGAGAGTGCGCCGGGGGCGGTCGTCACGAACGCGTCCGCGTCAGCGAGCAGCGACTGGAGCCGCTCACCACTGCCGATGCCGCCGTAGAACCGAACCTCGTGGCCGTTCTCGATGAGTGCTGTGGTAAGCGGTGTGACGCCACGCCGTTCACCACCGAGCGTCCCGATATCTGCCTCCGTAGGGACGTTACCGTCCTCAACCGGCAGCACTGGTAGCCCGCCACCGGCGCCAGTCGTGCTGCTTCCAAGGTGGACGATGACCGTGTTCGACGGCTCGTTGCTCTCCATTTCGATCTCACCGCCCTCGCTGACGGTCTCCGGTTCGACGACGTCCAGTCGCCAGTGGTCGTCTGCGACGGGCTCAGTGTCTGGCGGGGCCGCATCTAAGAGGACGCCACCGGCTGCGGCGACGCCGACAACAGCCAGGAATACGAGCGCGAATACGCCGATTGCTGTTCGGAGATTCACGCTCATGCGGCCTCACCCCCGTTCGTCGCGTCGGGATCGTCGTGTTGCGCGCCGGTGTCGTCGGCGTTCGTCTCGCTAACGGGTTGGTCCGCGGTCAGTCGTCCGGTGTAGCTTGTCATAACTATCTCCTCGCCGACGGTCTCGTCCCACGTTTGCGGCGCCACCGCGAGAATGAGGTCGTCGTTGAGACCGCTTTCAGAGTCGTCGACAACGACGACGGTGCCGTCGTCCTGTTGTAACAGCGGAATGCTCCTCGGAACGCGAGTTTCGGTGCGACGCGTGTCGACCGCGTAGTCGTCGATACCGGCTTCGGCCGCGGCGTCGGCGACTGCTCCATCAACGAACCCGAACCGGTCCGCGAATCCGTTGGCAACGGCCTCGGTTCCGAGGTATGCGTCGGCATGTGCGATCGCTTCACGGTCGAGTTCGATCTCGTCGCCGCGCTGTTCGATCACGTTCTCGATGAAGAGGTTGGCGAGTGTTTGTCGGCGCTCACGTTGTGCGTCCGGATCGCTACCTCGTTTGTCCGGGCCGGTCGTACCCGCGTTCGGTCCGTTTGGAGCCGGCGCAGCCCCCGCAACACCGACGCTGCCGACCGCCTGCGCGGACGGAGCAACGTAGATGCGATCGGCGGGCGCAATCGCGAGATACGCGCCGGACGCACCGAGCGTATCTACCGCGGCGTACACCGGCATCACCGAGGCGGTTCGGTCAACCGCAGCGTACATCCGTTCGCTCTGTGCTGGCAGGCCGCCACCGCTGTCGACCTCCAGGACGACCGCCTGGATGGAGTCGTTCATGCGGGCGTCACGGAGGTTGTCCTCGACATGTTGTGCTGTCGACGAGTCTATCGCTCCGTCGATTTCGATCACGGCGACGGTGCCGTCCGGACCGGTTACGGCGCCGAACACGCTGGGAGCGACGAACAGTCCCGCAGCAAGCGCCAGCATCACTGCGACACCGACGGCGTGCCGAGTGGTGATTCGGTCGACGATCGACCCCGAGTCGGACCGAGGCGGAGCACGGTCCGGAGTCGGCGGCGAGCGCCGCTCGGGTCGCGTGTCGGTGTCGGAAGTCGAGTCACCCGGCGGTTCCGAGGAGTCCTTCTCAGAACTCATTGTGCGGTCCCCGATCGGTACTCTCCTCGTATCTGTGGTTTTTGTCGGTCTCGCATCGTCGCCTTGATAGCGCGGTGACCGAGTTTTGGGGTGGCTGCGTCGGAGCCACACTGGAAGCGATGCCGTGTGTCGGGAGTGGGTGCGATGTTGGAACTCATGAGTCTGACAGCGACTCGACGTCGCCAACGCTCACGCCAGTTACCGCCGCATGTGGCGCGAATACGTTGCCGTCCGCGGCAGCGTCGAGTATCACGGTTCGGCCGTGTCTGGAGATGGTTGCGTCACTAAATGAGGACTCGCCGTCGCGGGCGGCACGCGCGATCGCCTCAGCCGTTTCTCTGTCCAGTCGCTTCGGATCGGCTACTGCGCCGTAGCGAAACGTCGTCCTCGGAGCGTCGACGGCGTCGCGCTGGAGTGTCGCCGGCGCGGCCGACGGAGACCCCTCATGTCCTGAGGCGGTGGGGGGCACAGTACAGGCGACCCCGACCGCGCTTGCCGCATCAACCGCTGTCCGGAGGGCTTCCGGTGCGCCCGAGAGTGTGCGTCGCAGATACTCCCGCGTCTCTGTCCCCAGGTCGACACAGATCGTTGCGTCTCCGTGGAGTCGTGACGGGAGCGATCCGTAGTCCGTGTCTGTCGGTGAGTGTCCCGTGTCGCGACCGCTGATACCAGCGTCGCGGTGGGCCACCGCACCGCTAATCGATACGGCGTGCCCGATGACAACTTCGTCCGCGCGGACACCAAGCGCCGTGGTTGCGCGTTTCGATTCGAACCGCGTAAAGCCGGCCTCGGTGGCTGGCTCCCGGATGAGATCGGCGTCACTGGCAAGTTCTCTACGGAGTGTCCCTGCGTCGATATCACCGACGACGACAACACAGCCCTCGGGGCCCTCTGTCGTGAGTGCGGTTCCGCCAGCCACCTGCCGGAGTCGGTCAAGCGATACGCTGTCGTACCGAGAGAGGAGGTCACGGATCGGGGCCGCAACCCTCTGTGGGACCCCCGTCATCGTTACCAGGCTCGGGTCAAACCGCGCAGTAACCACGGTGTCAACTCCCCGTGATGTAACTGCGGCCGGCTTGTACACCCCGTTAGCAACCGCTGAGCGGAGTTGCTGCGGAGGGCCGTGATTGGCCGAGCCACCAGTCGCCGCTCCTGTTTCACCGGCCGCGTTGACTGCGAGCGTTCCAGCGGGCGGGGGTTCTGAAGTCAGTGCTCCAATGGGCCTACTAACACCGAGCCCAGTTGCCACGAGCGCACCGAAGCGCTTCGCGAACGTCCGTTTGGAGGGCATCATTTTAGAAGACGTGCGCTCAGTAATAATGCTCCGAGACGCGTTTCAGGTTCGGAAGCACATCCGTTGGACGAGTGCCCAGACAGCCAACGCAGAGAACTGTAGAATCGAGTTACTGGAGCCGTCTACAGTTACTTTTCGACATCTTCTAAGACCGAATCTTCTTCCAGATGCGATGGCGCGTCATCTCTGTCGGACTCGAGGAGCCGTTCGACTTTGTCTTCAAATTCCGCATCGCTGAGCTCTCCGCTTGCGTATCGCTCTTGGAGTGTTGACAACGCATCATCCGCAGAGTCGGTGTCGTGACTGTCGCCCGGAACGTCTCCCGAATCCGCGGCCGCCCACAGCGGGTACTGTTCCGGATCGTACTCGTCGGTATCGGGCGGTACCTCCTTGATTGCGAATTCAAGCACGCCAGACACGATCATTCCCGCGATCAACGCCGTGTACCACACTGCCGGAGTGAGTACATACACTCCGGCGACGGTCACAAATCCGACCACAAGTGAGACCGGATGATCGTCTAGTTGATCGAAGATGGAGGGCATAACCATGCCGACAATTACCAGTCGTGGCTCAAATAAATACGGATAAATGTTCTCGACCAGAAGCGTACTACCAGCGTACAAAACGCTGATGCCCCCTGTCCCTCCGGCCCTCAAAGGAGGTTCGTCCCCGTAATCTGCGGAGGGCATCAGCAACTACACGTATGCCACTGTTTCACAAAAATCGATCGACGCTCAGGCGCTTAGTGTAGACCCTGTGTAACTGAAGTACGCTAATACCGAAGATACGCTCCGCTACCGATACAGATCGTAGCGATGAGTAACAATCCACCACTAAGAACATTCCTCAGCGTGCCTGAAACCCCAGGATTTGCGACGATGTTGAAAGCCTGCTGAAACACAATTAGTTGGAATACTAGTAGAAGACTTCCTCCAGAAACCAACAACTGACTCTTCGAGCTTCTGTTCATAATTCAGCCAGTATCCGGTAATTGTATAGGTGTTATCTACGCTCTCTGGCTCGGAAACAGAAAAATAGTATCCGGTTCCCAGGCTGAATATTTCTGATGACCAACGTACTTAATCTGCCTCACGCCCAATTACTCATCCTCAGCGCAGTTTCAGCGTGTCAGAGTTTCCTTACGGCGGAAACTGTTGCGAAGAGGGTGAATACTCCGCCAAGCACAAACGCGATGATCGGTGCGTTCGACGTTTGATTTTTCAAAAACGCATCTCCCGGCTCGTCGGGAGAAACATATGCGGTTGTCTGTGTGCCCTGTTCGTACTCTTCAATGGCTGATTCGGCGCCTGACTGCGTTTCGTAGTTCTGTTCAATATCTGCTGGATAGATTTTTGTCCCAGTATATTCAGTTCCGTTATACGTGTACTCAAACTCGACCACCGGATCGAAATTCGCACCCGGGTTTGATGACGTTCCGCTGTCAGTCTCAATGTCGAGTTCGGTGATAGTTGCATCAACCTCAACCGACTCTCGAACTGCCTCCGTCTGTTGAACGTAATCGTATCCCCCGTAACTGATGATAGCAATCCCAATGAGGATGTACAGCAACGCACCTTTGAGGCTATCGGGGCCATTAATGTTCACACCTGAATCGTCGCTCATACTGTCAATCACCACCAGGCCGCTTACAGTTGAGAGACAGCCGGGCGTTGCTACGGGGTTCAGTTGACTGCGGACTGACCTGCTCACACCACCGAGAGCGGTATAGCAGGCGAAGCAGCAAGAGTTGCTGTAGCCGTCGTCCGAATGTCCAATCTTCTTGTTGGAGGGCTGAATACATCGCTCTAGCAATAATTCACCTAGCAACTAAAAATTGTATATCATCACTGTACACAACCTACCCGAACATGGTTTTCGATTCAATGGGATCGGCGGAGCCACGGAGGACCACCGCGTGTGGACACGTCGTGTCTGAGATTGTCATAGCCTTCGAAAGCTCCGATGTCAAGACGCCTATCACCTACTGTGATTGCCGTCTGAGTCTTGCGGCATCGACTCTCTATTCCGATGAAAACGAACGACTACGGTAGTGCCTGTGGTACCAGTAGATTGAAACTCAAGTTCAGCGCCCAGTTGGCTTACTGCCCAATTAACGAACCAGAGTCCAACACCAAGTCCGTGCTCGAGTTGCGTTTCACTCGATTCGGTCAACAATTCACGTTCTCGGTCCGGAATCCCGGGACCGTTGTCTGCGATCCGGAGCTGCGGGACATCATCAGCGGTCGTTTCGACCTCGATATCGACTCGTGCGGGGTCGTCTGAGTGAACGATAGCGTTCTCGACGAGTTCAGTCATGAGCCGACGCACAACGGTTCGGTAGGAGGTCAACTGTAGCCGCTCCGGTGCGGTGACCGAGATGCTGCTATCCGGATAATCATCGCGGGCCGTCGCGGCGACTTCGTGGGCGACAGCAGCAATGTCGACCGTTGACGGAGCGCTAACGCTATCGGTCATAACCGCTTCGGCCTCCCGCGCTTTCCGACTGACCGAGGCGAGCTCGCTGGCACTATCTCGAATGGCTGTCCGGTGCGTGTCATCTTCGACGTGATCCGCATGCGCCAAGATCACGTCGAGTTTGTTCCGGGCGTTGTGTCGGAGCACTCGATTGAGTACTGAGAGCCGCTGTTCACGGGTTCGCTGGTCAGTCACGTCTCGGAAGACAACTGTCCGTGCCACAGGCTCCTCATCGCTGTCGCTCGTATCGCGTTCGACGTCGGAGACCGTGTATTGAAATTGGCGTCGACCCTTCGTCGTTCGGAGCGAGACGACCTCAGTTGTACCGGCTGATAGATTTGTCGCGTCAAATCCGTCAACGGCCGCGTTGAGTGGCGTCCCGATCACGTCTCGTGTCGTCCAGCCAAACAAGCCCTCGGCTGTCTCATTAGCGTCGAGGATATTTGATTCCCAGTCGACAACGACGACCGCCTCCTGAAGCGATTCGACGACGCGTGACCGCGCGACATAATCCGCTTTCGGGAACCCCGTCAATACCGGATAGCGTTGAATCGCAACGGCAAGGAGCGCTCCCGAAACCAACAATCCGCCTGTGACTCCATCAATAACAGAACTCCCGTCGAGCCAGCCACCAATAACGTATGGTGCTGCGATTGCTCCCAGCTGGATCCCGACCTGTGTTCTTGAAACACGCCCGTGGTTCCAACCGTACCTGAGGAAGAGAAACGCTGCGTAGACGAAAATTATGAACATCAAGAATAATTCAGTGCCGACGAGCGACGCGAGTGAGCGACGAATCTCCTCTCTCGTCGGATCACCCTCAAACGTGGCTGCTGCTCCGATTAGCGGGAGCGCAAGGAGAACAAACAGCGCCCCTCGGAGGAGAGTAAATCCTGTCTCTCGGCCGATATACCCGAGCACGTAGACTAGCCATATCGCGGGAAGAAACACGACCGGGATGACCTGCGCGATAGCGGCCAAATTCGATCCGACCCCCCACGCGTTCGGAAATTCTGAAATCAGCGAAAGTAGCGCCCACAACGACAGACTGCCGGTCATTATCGCAAAGGGGACCGCATTTGGCGGAAACCGATCCTGCGCAGTTTTCCATGTTACCCACGTCAGGAGGCCAACAGCAACGACATCAACGGCAACTGAGGGTCCTAATGAGAGCATTAGTGGAGGGCGTTCGCTTTCGGATTGTTAAATGGAAGCGCGTTGAACCGCTGGCCAATATTCGACGTCATTGCGGTCACTCACGCTGGTTGTTCTAGTGATTCATCTATAATTTTATCATGTCTGTTACTGGCCCGGAAACACAAATACGTGCGTCGAGTTCCTCTCACGACCGAAGCTGTGGGCTTCCTCCTGTTACAGCGGTAGCGAGGCGAAAGCCAACCCCTGAAGGGGTGGGATGAAGCCGATAACTGGGAAGCGAACCACGGGTGTCGGCCTGTCCGATATTCCCACGTTTTAAACTTTCCAGACATACGTTACGGTTGTAACCGTGGTCACGACGACCATCACCACGACGTTTCACAACCCATCCCGCGAGCGCCGCAGGGAGTGGCAACGCGCCACTCACCTGTACCGCGACACCAAGCAGTTCTGTATCGACGGATGGGAAGCCGACGAGTTCGGAATGAGTGTGACCACGGCCAGCATCGACAACGACCTGTATTCGGCCATCCAGAATCAGGCCATCCGCGAAGCCAAGTTTGACTACAAGAAGGACGGCATCGTGGAGTACCACGCCAGCCAGCCGTTCGCGGTCAACAACCAGAACTGGGATATTGACCGCACCGAGAACGGGTCGGTCGTCGTCGGCTTCCCCTGTATCTCGGGGTGGTGGTACACACCTATCGACGTGTACGACGACATAGCCGACGACGTCGCCCGGCTCGTGGACGGCGAGGCTGACAAGTCCCGGTTACAGGTGTACCGCCAGGGCGACGACTGGTTCTGTACGTTCACCGTCGAGTACGACGCTGAAACTGGTGACGAGACGGCAATCGGCGTGGACATCGGCCACAACCACCTGCTCGCCGTCGACGCTGAAACGGGTGAGTCGATGCTGGTGTCCGGTCGTGAGGCGAAATACGTCCGGCGCAAATATCGTTCCCTACGCGAGTCGCTGTCGGAGGCGGGTGCGCTTCGCGCACGGAACCGCGTGGGTAACAAAGAGGGGCGCCAGATTCGTGACCTCAACCACAAAGCCTCCCGTCGCCTCATCGACTGGGCACAGCAGTTCGAGAATCCCGTGTTGAAAATCGAGGACTTGGAAGGTATCAGAGCCGGGAGTGACTGGCGTGGTGTCCACTCGTGGCATTTCTAACAGCTACAGGAATTCATCGTCTACAAGGCAGAGCAGGCCGGGATTCGCGTCGAGGAGATTGACCCGTTCCAGACGAGTCAACGCTGTTCGGCCTGCGGTGCTGAAGGCTCGCGTGACGGCGACCACTTCTCGTGTTCCGAGTGCGACCGTAGCCGCCACGCTGACCTGAACGCTGCTGAGAACATCCGACAACGGGAGGGAGAACCATGTACGGCGTAGCACTTCGGGTGCCGCGAACCGTGCGGCCTCGTGGATTGAACACTCTACCGTCTGCTTCGCAGACGCCCGGCGTGACCGGGGAGGAAGGCCGCGTTGACCCGGCTGTATGCGCTGGAAAGCACGTCCGGGGTCGTAACCGGGCGGCGACCGCTGACGCGGGACGCGAAAGCGTACCTCCCCACCGAGGAAACGCGCAACCTGAATATCCCCTTCGGGGAATCCCACCTCTTTAGGGGTGGGAGGAGGTCAACGAGGTAAGCACCGTACGTACCGGTGACGCGGTGCCGACCGCCGCGCAGGTTGTAGTCTATCTCGCTGACGGGTCAGTTGACTTCGATCTCGACGAAGACTGTCGCGTTCGGCGCTACGACGCGAGCGATACAGAACCGACACGGTGACCGCGACAGTCGTGCCGCTGAAAGCTTCACAGGAGTGTGACAAAGCCATTAATCCTCACCGTGTTTCTCCGCCCGAGACACGGAACAGGAAGTATACCGGAGACGACCGACCAGCCGGTATGACAGACGACGCCTCTACGGGCGGGCCCAGCTCCGAGGTTGACCGGAGTACGTCACACCCCGACACTTACTCGGATCGGGCGTACACGTGGCTGTCACGAAATGGGCTCTACGTCTGGGCCGGGATTTCTGTAGTGGCGATAGCGCTCGCAGCACTTGCCGTCCCGCTTTTGGCCTTCGGGTCATTGGCGGCGATCGGCGGAGAAGAGTCGATACTCGCCGGCGGAACCGCCATCGTTCTCCTCTGTACCGTCTTGCTACTCGGTTTGGCAGTCGGACTACTCAGTTACGCCTACTTAGAGGTAGATCGTCGGGGGATCCCGTTCGTCAGAGACGGCGGTGCGCGAACGCTAGCCTATGATAGCATCCGAACGATAGAGACGGTCGCGGCGGGAACGTTCATCGGCGGACTCCTCACAGTGCTCGGACTAGCGGTTTCAGTGGGTACTGTTCCGACGATACTCTCAGTTACCGTGCTAGCAGCCGCAATCGGACTCCCGGTGACAGTATTGGTACACGCAGTCGGGCGCTTTATGTTGTTTGTTGCTGACACGGGCTAGGAACCCACTATCGAACGAACACTCCCGAAACTCCTTGATACCGGTTAGCTGGTCTCGTTTGTCTGCCCGGGATCCGAGAACGACCCTCCGACTCGAAGCGCGATCGGTTCGCTTTCGTCGCTCGAGCCAATGGAAATAGCGACGAGTTCCCCTTCAGTATTAGTGAATCGGATTTCACGGTTCTGTTTGCTTTGCTGAAAGCCTATTTTCCAGACACATTATTGACTGAAACAGTTGGTCGGTGAAGAATGGGTGTTGGCTGAATGTGTCAGAACTAGGCCTTCGTCCTAAGATAGAGCATCGCAATTCCAAAAACGAAACCGCCGCCAGTTCCGCTGACGGCCGCACTAGTCAAATCACCGTCGAAGAGGACCGTTTCAATGGTACTAACGACGACGACCCAGACAACAACGTTCGTGAAGACGTATACCCACGGATTCTCCAAATCGAAACGGCGGACCGCATCCATACCTCAATTACTGACTTCAATAGGAAATACGTTCCCTGTACTGAGCGATCCGAGAGTTCCCTGTATTGACAACAGCCGCGGCGGAGTCTATAACCTGTTAAGGATTTCAACGGAGTCGTTCTGTTGTATGTCGATCGCGAGTCCCACGGGGTGACAACGTGTTTCGAGGCTCAACCGAGGAGATCACCGAACGCGTCCGCTGTTTCGGCGTAACGGGCCGGTCGCTCTGGTCGAACCCCCCGTAGGAAAGTTCCGCGACGTACACCTTCCCGTCGTAGCGCACCAGCCAAGTGCCGTCGTAGCGGTCAGCCTCAATCGCCGACTCCGCCGAGAACTGGTCCATTACGGACCGGAACGCTTCGTCGTCGGTATCCTCGGCGTAGTAGACGCTGTCGATCGCCTCGTTCACCACCGACCGCTCGGCCCCCGAGAGCCCCGACAGCCTGAATAGGTGCTCACCGCGGAGCTGCTGAGCGTACGCGGTGGGACTGTCGGCGACCTTGCTGACGGTGTAACGATAGCGGGTCAGCGTCACCTCCCTGCGCTCCTCCAGTACGAAGGGGTAGACGGTGCCGTTGTGCCGAACGGCGCTGTACTCGCCGGACAACAACACGCTCTCGTTGGTCTCCGCTATCGTGTACTCCTCCGAGATGGCGACATCGGGGCCAGGCCTGAGCCGGGACTCGCGCTCGCTCACGGCCGTGAGTAGATCACCCAGCAGCCGGCGGTCACGCTCGGAGAGT
The DNA here is from genome assembly GCF_005435015.1 of Halorubrum sp. SP9. Classification (NCBI taxonomy): domain Archaea; kingdom Methanobacteriati; phylum Methanobacteriota; class Halobacteria; order Halobacteriales; family Haloferacaceae; genus Halorubrum; species Halorubrum sp. SP9. The sequence goes on along the minus strand of NZ_SGXU01000017.1, from coordinate 25,986 downwards.
TCCTCGAAGCCGACTGTCTCGTCGGCTGGCGCCGTCCCGTTGAGGTCGACGCCGACGGCGAACGCGGTCCCGGGCTCGGTGCCGGTGACGTTCCAATCGATCTCGTAGTAGCTGCCCTCGTACGCGAGCGGCAACCCCCTCTGGACCGGCGGATCAGTGGCTCTGGCTGTCCCCGAGCCGTTCTCGATCGCCTCCCGAACCACCCCTCGGTCGTCGGGAGCCGGACTGTCCACGACGGCCGGCCGGCTGGCGGCTTCTGCTATCTCCGCGTCGTCCGCGGTGTTCAGTGACAACGATCCCGTTGCTGAGCAGCCTGCGAGCGCAACGAGCGCCAGCAGACTCAGCGCCGCGAGCGCTTTACGTTCCATATCGAAAGCCGGTCTCTCTCTGGAAAATATCCGGGGGCTGCGTTACACGTCCCGCAACAGCAGACATGAACAGCCGAGTTTCAGATAGCGAAACGCGTCAGTACAATGTATCAAGTCGACACGAGACGGATCTGGCGTGACACTCAACATTGGTTCATCGCTTGCTGGAGGAATCCGTCGTGTCGCGAATCGTAACGGCTTGGTGTTGCTGATCGCATATTTGATGATCGGGGCTGCGTGGCAGATTCCATTCTATAGCGCCGTCGTCACGGGGCTTGAGCGGTCAGGTACGCCGACAGAGAACGTGGCTCTCCCGGCAGTCGACGCCCCGCTTGCCGTTTCCGTGAGCGCAGCCATCCTCATGTTGCTAGGGCTTCAGTGGCTCACGGTTGTCACAATTCGAACGCTTGTCGGCGGTCATACACGGACAATTCCGTCAGAGTACTACACGCGAAACATTGTGTCGGTCCTCCTGAACTCACTCGTTGGTGGGCTCGTATACGTGGTTCTCATGTTAGTCGGATCAGTGCTTTTTGTTATTCCCGGGATCATCGCATACGTCGCGTTCATCTTCGTGCTCGTGTATGTCGCGGTAGAAGACAAGAACTTCATCGCCGGCTTTCGAGATAGCTGGCAGCTAACGCGCGGCCATTGGCTGCGACTGTCCGGATTATTATTGATAATTGTCGCTGGGATTGGGCTCATCTCAGGCGTGTTAACAGCCATGACATCGTTAGTGGTCGGTGCCACCGTCGGGCAAGGAATAGGAATCCTACTGTCAGGCGTTGTCGGACTCCCGTTTTCGCTACTCATGCTTGCGACCCTGGCAGAAGCATTCACCCAACTGCGAGAGAGTCAAAAAGGGATGGTGACATCGTAGGTTGTAGTGACTGGAATCGCGGTGGAATGTACACTTACTGCTCACGGGTATTTTTGTGGTCCTTGCGGCTGGTGCCTACGAGCGGACAAAAAATTTGACTGTGCCAAACATGGCGCACGCGGGCTACTGGCTCATGTTTACCACTATTTAGCTGGAGTTGGGGCGAAATCTTCCTTCTCGATCAGCAACGGCGGAAGCAAGGCGTTCGAATAGCCCAATATCGATTAATTAAGATGCTTGGTTGACACCGAAACCAGCGACAGTGTGTGCTGCCCAGCCACCAATCCGACCAAAAATCAGGCCGAACACCGGCGAGAGACACAGGAGCATCCCGGCGGCGATAAGGAAGAACACGATCGTGTTGAGTGACCACGCTACAGCCGTGGCTTCTGTAAGGACGAATCCAGATACGGCAACCACACCGCCCAGAAAGCCAGTACGGAGGCCAGCAGCACTCGGCTCTACCGACCGCTGAGCTGCGATGGCGCCAGCGATTATTGGTCCAACTATCATCACCCCGCCACCGGCGGTCGCTTCAGAGTTCGGGAGCCAATTTATTACGACAGATGCGGGTAGTGCGGCTATTGTTCCGAGAACCGCAACCCGCCAGACTTGAGAAGTTCGACGGCCTTGGGTAGTTGAGGGCATACACTGTCTTCTACAACTGTGTATATAATCCACTTTGTGGGTTGCTGACTCTGAAACGGAATAGACTGACACTGCTCTGTTGAATCCGCAGAAGGTGTCGAAGTCTGTGTATCCTGTCTCGGTTTATGATACCAATAGAATTCGGAGGCGGACTCTTCCCAAGAAGCGAGAGGGCCGAACTCACTGGGTGGATCGATCCCAGCTATCGACCGCAAAGAGCGGGATAAGTGGAATTCCGTAGTGGAATACCGAGCGTTCAAGTACAGAGGACATCGCTTTTCGCTGCACATTCTCGAATATAGTAGTGGGCTTCGCTCCGTGCTACAGATAGCACGCCTCGTGCTAACCGGACAAAGTTCCGACAGGATAATCCCATTTAGCGTGTGATACTCAGAGACAGAGATATTGATACACTCCCGGTGAATCAATTGTTTCGAGTGCTGACCAGATTGCTGAGCGAATCTCACCGAGCGTCCCGAAGTAGCGGTTTCCAAGAGCTTGTTTGAGTCGCTTCCAGTACTCTTCGGTCGGATTCAAATCCGGCGATCCTGTCGGGAAATACACTAACTCAATTGGTTCCTCGGCGGCGAAGTTCTTCACCGCCTCGGCGGTGAAGTACGTCGCTTGATCCAACAGCACGACCAGTTGCTCACCGAACTCTGCTTGGAGATGCTTCAGAAAGCGGATCGTCACCTCGCCGGTGAACGATCCGCCACACTCCAAGACCGTCGTGTCCCCGTGCTCGGTGACTGCCCCGAGGAGATTCACTCCTTTGCGAGAGGCCGACACGCCGACTGTCGGCCTCTCGCCAACCGGATACCACGCCCTGTAGAGGTCAGCACCAACTGCTTTCCGCGTTTGATCAATCGTGACGACGATTGCATCCTCGTCACGCCGTCCTACTTTTTTTCGACTGTTTCCTCGAACTCTTCGCGTTCGGCTTCGTCAGCAGAGGCTGGTTCTGGCCGGGGTCTCTTCGGCGAGACCCCGGCCTTGTGCATGAGTCTGCGGACGTGCCGGCGGGAGAATGCAACGTCGAACGTCCTGATGAGGTACTGTTGAGCGAGAGCCGTACTCCACGCTGGTGCATCGTAGCCAGCCTCTTCGGGTGGATCGTGGAGAACAGCGGCGAATTGGTCGAACTGGTCGTCACTGAGTTCAGAGGGACGACCGGGTCGAGAATCATCGTAGAGCGCGGCCTCGAAGCCGCGCTCTTCGAACCGATTCAACCAGTTGTAGACGGTCTGGCGATCCCACCCGTACTTGTTTTCGATCTCAGCTGGCGAGAGCCCTTCGAGATACTCGCGTGCGGCTGTGAGACGTTTGATCGCTTTCGGATCGGTCTCGTCCGCGAGTTGCTCGCGGACTCGACCTTTCGTCAGGTCGGGGATCTTGTTCCCTTCCTTCGTCACACCGGTGCCTGTTGCTCCAGAGTGTCAAGATTTCCGACCGGCAGTATATATATTCAGCTCCGATTATGGTGAATACAGAGTGCTTATTGACCTCTGACACTCCTACCAGCTCAAAGAAATATTGTGAAGGTTGTGCGAGATACAAAACGTGTATACCCCGGTACGAGGCTGTGAAATTCAATTTATCGAGTTGCTACGGACTATAATGGCGAGGATAAGAGTTAATTCACGTCCTGTTGAGCGCTCAGTATGGAAAACCGACGTAACCTGTATGTAGCCGCGTTTGTTGGGGCGTCGTTATCGTACATTTTCAACGTCCTTGCGTTTACAGGTACGTTCGATGCCTTTCGTTGGTTCGTGTTCGCCGTGATCTTTCTTGGATTCACGTACGGGTTCGAGAAGTTCATCCGCTGGCAAACTGACTCGGTTTGATTCCCTCTGCAGCCTGTATACTCTTCATCGACCAGATGTTTCAGTCGATAATATGTCTGATAAATAAGATTTCTACAGAGCCGGTGAGGAAGATATCACGGTGGATTTTCTGCGTCGTTGATCCCCTCGAATGTTCCATTCGTGTAGGCGTATCGCCACCGTTGGAGAATCGCTCGCGTCACAAGGCTGGTCTCAGACACAGCAATACAGGATGGGTCAACGGGACGGCTCGGAGCATCGGGAGGTGAATGGAAGTGTCGTCGCGGCGCGTCGGGTTTCGGATGACAGTCAAACCGAAAGTTTCGGTCTCGATCATCTGTGTAGTGTGCGGCGTAGTTTCCGGTGAGACTCCACCGGACATCTATCCGCGCTGTTGACGCCGCTCCGACGCCGTCGGATAGTTCAACGGAAAGTGCCTGTGGATTCAGGGGGTCGTCTAATGACGCCGCCTGGACCAGCGGCTCGAGGTCCACGAACAGGTCTCGGATTTCCCGTAGTGCCCCGGCGTCGATAGGACCAAATACCTCAGACTGCTCGTCTGGCTGAATATGGTGAGTGGGATCTCCGTCGTCGGTCATACGACGATGGATGTATCCTCGTCACCATCGTCGTCTGTGTCCGTGCCAGTGAGGTGACCAGTTTGACTCACTTCACCGATCGCGAGTGTTGCCTGTGCGAGCGCGAGGTTACGTCGCGTCGTTTGCCATTCTGTGAGGAGCGCACCGTGGTCGCTGTCGGCGTCGCCGATATCCAGTTCTCGGGCGAATTCCTCGGGTGAATCAACACCGTATTCCTCGCGCCACGCCTGTATTTGCGCCTTCATATCAGCGATGCCGGACGCGATCTCTTCGGGCGTCCGTTCCGCGAGGAGCGACTGGGCGTGTTCAGTGACGATAGCCGTTTCCGACCGTCGGTAGTGCGTCGTCTGACCGTCCTGAGACGTCGTTACCTCACCAGCGCTCTCGAGCGTTCGCAGGTGCTTTCGCGCCGTGGTCGGTGAGACGCGGGCACGCTCGGCGATCTGTGCTGCAGACAGCGGATCGTACACCCGAGAGATGACTTCATACACTCGTTCAAATGGCGTCGTCTCCTCGATCCATTCCTCTTCGACGACATCGTTCACGTCACGGTGTTCGGTGCCGCCGTCTGGGCTCATTCGATGGGACGGGGACAGATCTTCTGACATTATGTGCCAACCAACGAGAGAGCGGTATAATAATCTGTGGGGTAGTATATTAATCACCGTATTCAAGATATGGAGGACTGTTCACAGCAGTCTTAACCAACAGAGATCTGTAAGACGGTCGTTCTGTTGGTTAACACGCTACCGGATGTTCAGCTAACAAACCCGGAAACGATTCTGGAAGTGGGGTTGACAGAGCGAACCCACGAGAGTACGCTGTTTCTGTCAAGGCGATCTCCATTCCCCGAAATCCGGAACAGACACACCGGCGATTATGCGAGATTTCGGTGTATAGAATGGTAGGTGGGTGACTTACGCAAATGACGTTCACGATCGATTTCCTTGATGATGGTCGCGTCCTTGAATGGGAAGCGACCGACGATGGCGCCACCATGACCGAACGCGACGACTACACGCCCCGTTTCTTCGTCGCAGCACGTGATCCTGACACCGACATCGATCTTACACAACTTCATTCACTATACGAACGGCATCCTGACGTCGTCGCGACCGAATCCGTGCCGCGGCGCTCCGGCTTCAGGCGTGACGACGAGCGCGCTCTGGCTGTCGACGTCAACCATGTCGACCGCGTCACACCGCTTGCGCGACAGGCACACCAACTGTCAGCGTACCCCGTTGGAGATCTCGCCTGCTTCAACGTCGATTTCTCACGGGAGTTTCGCTACTGTCTGGAGACGAATCGCGATCCAACGCCGGCGGCAGAACTGTCGACGCTCCGGCTCGGTATTTCAGTGACCGAGACAGGCCAAGACACGTACAGCGAGCTCACAATTGCGGGCGAGACTGTAACCGGGTCAGCAGGAGACATCCTCACCACCGTTCAAGCGGCGATCGAGACACACGACCCAGACATTCTCGTCTGCTCGACGAGCGAGATCGTCCCGACCCTGTACGAGATGTCGACGGACGCCGGCGTCGACCACTTCTCGCTGAGTCGGTGGCCGGGCGTCGACTACCAGCAGCTCGCGAGCCGGTCGACGTACTCGAGCTACGGCCGCGTCGGTCACTCGCCGGCGCGGTACAACGTGCCCGGCCGGGCGATCATCGACGAGTCGAACACGTTCTTCTACGGAGAAACGAACCTCGACGGCGTCCTCGACCTCGTGTCGCGCTCGAAAAAGCCCGTCCAGGAGCTCGCGTGGGCGTCGATCGGGAACGGGCTCACCGCAATCCAAATCTGCGAGGCCCACGACCGCGGCGTCCTCGTCCCATGGAACTCCTGGCGCCACGAGTTCTACAAGCCGATGGGGACGCTCCATGACGCCGACCGTGGCGGCTTCATCTTCGCGCCCGAGGTCGGCCTCCACGAGAACGTCCACGAACTCGACTTCTCCTCATTGTATCCGAATATCATCTGTACGCGAAACGTCTCACCGGACATCATCCGGTGTGATTGTCACAGCGACCGCGACGACGTCCCCGGCCTCGAATACTCGATCTGCGATGACCGAGGCTACCTCGTTGACGTCCTCCAGCCGATCATCGACGCACGTGACGAAATCAAGACAGCCATCCGTCGCGAGACGGATCGAGACGACCCCGATGAGGACCGTCTGGCGGAGCTCGAAGGACGGTCAGGAGCGCTGAAGTGGATCCTCGTTGCCTGCTTCGGCTATCAGGGGTTCAGCAACGCGAAGTTCGGCCGGATTGAGTGCCACGAGGCAATCAACGCGTATGCGCGCGAAATTCTGCTGACGGCGAAACAGCGGCTTGAAGCGGGCGGCTGGCGTGTCGTCCACGGCATCGTTGACTCCGTCTGGGTGACCCCGGACCCCGACGTCGACGACGAGGACCGCGAAGAACTCCAGACGCTCGCGACGGCAATCACGGAAGAGGTCGAGATTCGGCTCGAACACGAGGCCCACTACGACTGGGTGGCGTTCGTCCCGCAGCGCGAGAGCGACGCCGGCGCGTTGACGAAGTACTTTGGAAAGGTCGCCGGCGACGACGACTTCAAGATCAGAGGCATTGAAGCCCGGCAGCGCTCAACCTCACCATTCATCGAGGCCGTCCAGCGGGATTGTCTTGATCGGCTCGACGCGACTCGGTCTCCGGATGCCGTCCTCGACTGTCTTCAGGATGCGATCAAGCGGCTCCACGCTGGAACGGTGTCGGTCGAGCAGCTCGTCGAACGGAATCGTGTCTCCAAGCCGCTGGAAGGCTACTCACAGAATACCCAAAACGTGGCCGCGTTGAAACGGGCTCGCGAGCAGGACCTCGCTATCCACCCGGGACAGGACATCGAGTACGTAGTCGTCGACGACGAGAAAAACTCGCGAGAGCGGGTCGCGTTAGCCCACGAGGAGATAGCGTCGTACGATGCGTCGTACTACGAGACGCTACTGGTCAGAGCTGTCGAAAGTGTGCTGGCACCGCTTGGCTGGGATCGGACGGAGATCCGACGTGAGATCGCGGGGATGCGGGTCCCAGAGTTGTCGGCGTACACGAACCCGGCGAAGAATTAACCAACAGAAGAGCCGTTCGGGGGAACTGTTGGTTAACGACAGCGACCACGACACGATATCGGCCAGACGCGAGCCGAAAGATACAGTGATCTGTCCACATCGCTACCAAGCGTGTAGCTCGATCTCGCAGACGGACACTAACCGAGCGAAATCGACTATCCCGCGTGATTGAGGTGGTTGTGTACCGCCCTGGTATCGCTATCGAATCAGCTGAGTCGGTCAATCCGCTGTGTCGCGATTGATGTACTGGTCTTCCCACTCAACTCGGGCTTCGATTTCTCTGGTCCCGCGTCGAGTGGTTGTGTACTCGTTGGTCCGCTTATCGCGTTGGCTTTTTTCGATGAGTCCTTTCTCAACGAGGGTGTCGAGATTCGGATAGAGCCGCCCGTGATGGATCTCTTGTTCGTAGTACTCTTCGAGCTCAGCTTTGATCGCGAGCCCGTGGGGGTCGTTGAGGCCGTCGACCAAGTACAGCAGGTCGCGCTGAAAACCGGTGAGGTCGTACAGAGATGCGGGTAATTTGTCGAGACTTGAAATACTACGCGTTCCAGAACGTCATATCTCGGTTACGAGACCAGTGTCCGATCATCCTCCACGATACTCGCAAATGCGACATTTTCCTGTACTTGGTCAATTTGAACCGTTGGTTCATCGCCTGGGAGCGCGTCAGGGACGATAACGACGTAGCCACGTTCGACTTTCGCGATCCCGTCTCCTTGATCGCCAACGGATTCAACGGTAACCTCCCGAATCTCTCCCTCATCAACAGGGGGCGCTGAGGGGGCAGCGGTTGGGGCGTCCTGCGATTGGGATGGCTCTTCGTGTGGGTTCGGTTCAACGGCGGTGTTGGAGCGGAGAACCGCTATTCGGTACGGGTCGCCGACATCGAGCGTGCCTTGATCAACCGCGCTGGCGGGGACCTCGATCAGATACGACCCGTTCTGTTCTTCGAGCTGACCAGTGTACAGCAACTGAAGCGAGTCGGGGAATTCGACCATTGGATGCGGTTCGTATGAACGGTCAATGGCAAGTAAGTGTATCTCCAGCCGGCTTCAATTCGGGATGAGATGAATGTACTCGGAGTATCGACGCCTCACGTTACGACAGCGATAGCAGTCCCCCTCCGGCAACACAGACGCCGGTCACGAAGCCGGTCCCGTGGGCTATGACGTTTGGAAATCGCCCACCCGAAATAGCTTCAACAGAAAACATCCCGGCGACGAGTGCGCTGATGACGACACCACAGCTCCCAGCAAGCACGATCGCGGGCCGATGAGCCGATAGCCAGCGGCGAACTGTGAGGTCTCGATCCCACCATCTGAGTGAGACGAATCCGATCGCGACCAGTATACCAGCGACCGGTACTGCGGTGCTTGGCCTCGCTAGGAGGGGTGACTGAGAGAGTGCGACACCCACCCCACTAGCGACAAACGCGACGGTCGTGGCGGCCGACACCGGCCACGTGTACCACTCAGCAATCACGCCGAACAGCCCGACAACGAGTAGCCCACCGAATGCGCTCACAACGCCAGAGAATCCGAACGCAATCGATTCAGGGCCAACAAGCCCCCACCGCTGATACAGGAGCCAATAGTCGGTAGCGACAGTCGTGAGTGGGGCGACGACAAGAAGCGCTCCATACAGCAGCCAGAACAGTCGACGTCGTCCCCACGTGACGTATACCAGGTAGGCTGCGCCGACCACAAGCCCGTACCAACCCAGATTCGCGGTGAGATGCGCGGGGCTATCGTGAATCGCCGCCGCCGTCCAAACAGTGGTTAGTGTTGGATCTCCGTAGGTAAACACCAGTCGCGAGGATACCCCAGCAGGGAGCCAAGCATGGATGCCGAAAAGAACGCTCGGGACAACAAGAAGGAGAACCGCATCAGCGCACCGGATTTGTTGTTTGGAGGCTGAGAGCTGTGTAACCGACCCCATCATCGCTACTCAGTTATCTGATTCGTAGTGGGTCATTCAAGAGACTACTGTATTTTATTGGACTGGAACATCGGTAGCGACGCAATATCGAACACCGCTGAGGAATGTCCGCTGAGCGTCGGAATTGATCACAAACCACCTGTCATAATTGTGAGCTGCCCACCATCTACCGACCACACAGCTGACCCAGAGGGATTTATTGCTAGAAAAGAGTTGTCTACTATGAGTTCAATCGGGAGTCGCGGTCGACTCCTCATTATCGTCGGGATCGTTCTCCTTGCGGGCTGTTCAGGAGCGGTTCCCGGCGACCCGTCCGTAGGTACCCCGGATACCGGAAATGAGTCGACAACCACGCCTGCGAACGGAACGCTCGAAGTCCATTACATCAACGTTGGGCAGTCAGTAAGTACGCTCATTGTGGGGCCCGAGGGTGAGACGATGCTCGTCGATACTGGCCACTACAACGATGACGGTGAATACGTCTTGGAGTATCTCCAAGCCCACGATATCACGCGAATCGATCACCTCATCACCTCCCACAACGACGCCGACCACATCGGCGGCAACGCCGCGATCATCGAGTATTACGAGACGGACGCCGACGGTATCGGCGCCGTCTACGATCCCGGGATCGCGGCGAGTACACAAACCTACGCGGAGTACCTCGACGCAATCGAGACCCACGACGTGACGCTGTACGAAACCCGAGAAGGTGACTCGGTTGAGTTCGGAAGTGTTGACGTCGACGTCTTAGGTCCACCAGAACCGTATCTCGAAAACGAAGCCCGCATCGAGAACAGCATCGTGCTCAAACTCACCCACGGCGAGACGAGTTTTCTCCTCTCGGGAGATGCCGAGGATGATCAAGAAGAATACCTCGTCGACACGTACGGAAGCCAGCTCGAATCGACGGTTCTCAAGGCGGGCCACCACGGCTCAGCCAGCTCCTCAAGTGGGGCGTTCCTTGATACCGTTCAGCCAGCAGCGGTGGTCATCTCAAGTGCGTACGACTCGCAGTACGGCCACCCGAACGACGAAGTCCTTGAGCGGCTTTCTGACCGTTCAATCCCCACGTACTGGACCGCCACACATGGGAATATCGTGCTGGTGAGCGATGGCGAGGCCGTCTCCATTCAGACACAACAGGCAGCCCCAACTGATCCGCTCGACATCCGTGATGGCGGTGCCGTCGAGCCCGGGACATCGGGAGACGTCACTGAACGCGTTCGGATCGGTGGTGAGGGCACTGGCGAAATCGACGCTGGTGGGGAGCCAGAAGAGACCAATTCCGGGTCTGATTCTGACGCAGATTCCAACACCAGTGCGCTCGCTGTCGCAGCGATCAACGCGGACGCTGAAGGCCGAGATGGTGACAACCTCAACGATGAATACGTCGTCTTCGAGAATACTGGTTCCGAGACGCTTGATCTCTCAGGCTGGACAGTCGCAGATGACGCCGACCACACGTACACGGTCCCGGATGGGTTCACGCTGGAGCCTGGTGAAACAGTAACGCTGTACACCGGGAGCGGCACCGCAACCGACAGCGAACTGTACTGGGGGTCGGGCTCGCCAATCTGGAATAATGACGGTGATACGGTGATCGTAACTACAACTGAGGGCGACCGAGTGCTGGAGGAGAGCTACTAATGACGACAATTGATCTTCCGGATGGCGAGTACACCGCCGTTGTCGATTCGATTGAGGACGGGCTCGCGACAGTGTTCTTCGAACAGGATGGTGACGAGGTCGGAAATGCGGTCATCAATCCCGACGAGCTGCCTTCGGATGGGCAGCACGCTGACGCGATTTTGGAGGTATTGATACGCAAGGGGTCTATCAGTTCCATAGAATATAAACCAGAGCGAACAACGGAACGCTCTGAGACCGCTCAAAGCCGATTCGATCGGTTATCGAATCGCCCGCCAGCCGATGAAGATACGTAATCAGGGAGTTACCGGTACTCCGCAACGGCCCTCTCGAAGGTCGCACCCATCAGCTGGATCAACTCCGGTTCGGTACAGACGAGGTCAACGAAGGCCTCGTTGAGGGCAGCGGTGTAGGCATCAAAATAGTTCTCGTGGCCGTCGACCGGGATGTCGTACGTCGCTTCGATCAACGTCAGTTTATTGCCCGTCACGAGGCCCTCTGTATCCGCTAGTAACTCCTCAAATTCGCTCCGGTGATTGTAGAACTGCTCCGCGTAGATATCACGAAATGCGGTCGGATTCGATCCCATATTTCGGAAATTGAATTTCAACGTGTGATCTCGGGTTGCGAGGTCTCGGTTCCGTTCCATCCGGTGGTAGAATCCGATACGGAGGTCGTTGCTACCGTCTGCGCGATCTGTGAGGTTCTCAAGCGATGTCTCGTGTTTGTACCAGCCGTACTTGAACACGTGTTGCCAGTCGCCGCCGTTCGCTCGGAAGATCCACCGCTCGTCATCGCGGTCAGTCCGAGAGACACGAACTTCCGGGAAGTGCTCTCCTTCTAACCGGGTGATCGCATCTTCAGTGGTTGCCAACACCTGGGCGACGTCGCGTCCCCAGCGTGTCGCGTACGAATCCCACGCATCGTCGAACGCGGCTTGGACGTCTTCGATTGCGTCTATATGTTCAAGATACAGTGCGATCTTCTCTTCGTCTGCGGCTGAGCGGGTGGTCATGTTTGTGATGGACTGGAGATCGTCTCGAAGGTCGTGAAGCTGCGTCGTAGTTCGTTGTGGGTACCGGAGTGCGTTCTCGGTGATGAACGGATCGAGTACCTCCCGCACGAATGACCGCCAACTTTGGTTTGCGAACGTGTCGCTGCTGGCTTGGGGGCGATCGTGTTGATGGAGGAAAAGGTAGTACTGGCCCGACGCATACCCGTCGACAGCGACGTCATCAACATGCGTCGCTTGACTGTAGAATTCCGTCCCAGTTTCGTCGGCCGAGAACTTCAACTCGACGAGGAGAAACCACTCGTTCGGGATGTCGAGCACGAGGTCAGCGTATCCGATGGACGCGTCTGGATCGCTTTCATCCTTGATTGGAACTTGTTCTGTGACCCGTACGTCTGATAGATCGAGAGTATCCTCATCGAACTCGGCCGTGTCCGGTAACTCCTGAAGGAACGCCGCGAGGAAGTCGGTCCCCATTCCGTGCGGCTCAGTTGGATCCAAAAGGTACCGCATGAGCCGATTCACGTATACCTCAGCGCGCCGCTGATCTCCAAGCCCGTACTCGATAACGTTCATTGTTGAGCGCGGCTCAGCAGGGCTAGAGATGATTGATCGCCACGTGCGGTCGAGGGTTTGGAGATCCGCTGCCAGACCTGGTCGGTCGTCGTGGGGCACTGCTACTGAACGACATTAGTGGCTTGGGTGTTAATTGTGTCCCGTCCGCGCTGGTACCGTTTGCTACCGGTTGGACATCGGTTTTCGACGGCCCCTCAACCGCGGGTCCGAATTCATACGACACGCGAAAAAGGCAGGTATCGTCTCTACGGAACTTAACCAACAATCAGGGAAATACAACCGGATCTATTGGTTAAGATCTGTCCTCTCAGCATATTGTCTCATAGTGATTGTAGTCGTCGAGGTTCGATAGGTCGGTAAAGGGACACCCCTCTATCGATGTGTTCCAGACCAGATTCCAATTTTTGCTGGCGTCGTCTCTCGTTGACTTTCAGCACCCGAATTAATATCCGATCTCGAAACGCGTTGGTCAATCTATCCGCTAACCGGATAGAGGACAGATAAGTCGTTGTCCGATGGTCGATGAGACATCCGTCGAGTGTCTCCACCCGGTCAGACACACACCCCTCTATCGATGTGTTCTACCTAAGTGAGCGATAGAGATCTGAGTGGTAATTTTAGTCGATGACGGTGATTCTGCCGCGATTTTGGGGATAGAACCGCTCTACATGCCGCTGTCAACTGTCGAGGTGTTATCTATCCTGCCCGAATTGAAACAATACAATCAACAGCTCGCAAAACACATCGAACACATCGATAGAGGGGTGTGTGTGTTTGTGTTAATAGAATAAGAGAAGAGAAGAGAAGCACTCGCTCTAAACGAACGGATAGCGGACGAGTAGGATGTCTTTTCGTCGTGTTGAGCGGATACGAGGACGTTCTCTCCGATATCGCTCAGACAATTCCGCCGATATCCCCCCTCCCGACGATCTCTTCGAACACATCGATAGAGGGGTGTGTGTGTTCGAGCGGGTGCTGGATAACACATCGTCAGCGGTTATCGTTGATTTACCGTTCTCAGAAGGCTCTCGCGATAAATCTGGCTTCTCGTGGTTTCACACGTCGAATCACACATCGATAGAGGTGGGGAACCTTTTTCAGATAGGGCAATATCAATTGTCGTATGGGTATCGACGACTCCGACGATTCATCAGACGAGCCGGGATCGCCGGAGGATGAGACGACGGCTCAAGCTGAGCTGTCGGGTGCGTCACAGTCGGAGCCATCGCGACAGTCGACAGCATCGCACGACCCCAACAGCGAGCCACAGCCCGAGGAGGAGACCGACTCCGAGGAGCCTTCCCAATCAATCGAAGACATGCTCCTCGAGTTCGACAATCAGAAAGGACTGATCCGAGAGCGGTCGCTGCTTGATCCCAATTATGTCGTTGAGGAGGACCGCATTGTGGGTCGTGATGAGCAGCTCCAGGAAATCACCAAGATGCTTCGCGTTGCGCTTGGAGACAACCGTCCGCCGAATTTGTTTCTCTATGGCCCGTCCGGAACGGGTAAATCCCTTATCACGAAGGCCGTCTGTCATAATATTAGTCGTATCTGTGAGGATCGAGATATTCAGTTCGGTACCGTCGAGGTGAATTGCCAGGATCTGGATACGCTCGGAATTGCTGTCTATGAACTCGTTCAGCAAGCTGCTGACGAGGCAGGCGTCGCCGTGGAGGTTCCCAAGCACGGCGTCGCAACGAAAGAGAAATGGGATGAGCTGTATCGCATCGTCAACGACCACTTCGATTCCGTCGTGTTTGTACTCGATGAACTGGATATGCTCGTTGGTCGGCGTGATAAACAGGAACCCGCGTATTCACGGCTCTTGTACCAGCTGTCTCGGGCTGGCACGAACGATGACCTCAACGCGTACATCTCGGTCGTTGCGATCTCGAACGACACGAAAATGATGGAGTCTGTGGGCAGCCGCGCTGTCAGCTCGTTCACGCCTGAAGACGTCCATTTCGATGATTACGACGCGAATCAACTCCAAGCAATTCTTCGACGCCGACAAGATGCGTTCAATGAAGATGTCGTCGATGACGATGTAATCCCACTCGCAGCGGCGTTCGCTGCGCAAACGCACGGGGACGCCCGGAAGGCGATCGACCTCATGCGTGTTGCCGGTGAGCTCGCCGAGCGTGAAGGGGACACGCGTGTTCGCGAAAAACACGTCCGCACCGCCCAGGAGAAAGTCGAGAAAAACCGGGTGTTAGAGGTTGTTCGCGGAATTAGCACACAGAAGAAGCTCTGTCTATACGCTACCGCAGCAGTCGCATCTCAAACCGATGGCGGGTCTGCTCGGAGTACGACCGGGTATCAAGTCTATCAGTATCTGACTGACGCCATTGGTGCTGATCAGTACCACCAGGAAACGTACGTGAACAAGATGAAAGAGCTCACGACCTATTCGCTGGTCGACTTCGAACGACGGAGTCACGGCCCCAGCTCCGGGATGTTTCTAGAGTTCCAGTTTGGAGAACGACCAGAGACAATTCTCGAGACACTTCGGGAAGATTCGCGTATTGAGGCTGTCTCCGAGGACGAGGTCACCTCCGTCGTTAAAGCCCAGATTCGGAACCAGACGTAGTAGGGGCTTCAGACATCTCGGAGCTGGCTGGTCTCCTTATGCTTTTTTAGATGGGTAGTCTTCGGGCACCTCACCACCCACCTTTATGACTGCTTTCCACTCGTTTCCGCACACCCCTCTGTCGATGTGTTCGCTGTGTCGGCTATCACGTTTACCACTTCCTCCCCCAATTGGCTGTTTTTTATTCGTTTTCGTACACCCCTCTATCGATGTGTATTGTCGATCTGTTATCGGATCACAATTGTTGTTTAACTCACCTATTTGAGGCCAATTAATGCGTTCCCACTCGCATTCGTGTACACCCCTCTATTGATGTGTGATTCATTGTTAGAGCTTTCGAAACGAATATTTTCGGTGGATAAGTACCAGACGCTAATCCGATCTCTCCAGGCTTGTTGCCCTAAGCGACCGACAGCCACCTGCTTGCTCAGAATCCCTATCGACGTGTTCATGACAATTAGGTCTTGTCGACACCCCTCTATCGATGTGTTCTGGAGATCGCATTCGGATACGGCCCATTATTGACATGTAACGCAGAATCGGCGGCTCTCAAGTATGTCTACCTTGACTTGTTACTCAATTCGTCGCTTATACAGAGCCCCCGGTAAACCTGTGTCATCCCGCGGGTTGTAGGTCTCCTTCAAAATACAAAATTAACTTAGTAGCACTTTCTCGCCGGAATATGGCATATTTACACTTTGTACACGGGGTGGGTGGTGAGCACTTATCTGCGAATACACTCGTGACTAGAGATGTGTAGTCACCACTGTTCCAAGTGGACCAAAATCAAATAGCACACGGGGTGTGAAATCTTTATATCCGGACGTACTGTCTGCTCATTCGTCCGGGTTGACTGGCCCTTTATATTGTGAACGGATACTGTCTCCATCCCTCCACTGCCAGTAGTAGTAGCGGTTATCGTTGATCTCCTTGATCGTGATTGTGGCCTTTGACGGGACGTCGTCCGGAAGGTCATCCGGCCGCTCGTCGACCTCGTCGTCATCCGGCTCTTTGTCAACGTGGCCACCGCTAGCTTTGTGCGCTGCCAACGCCTCGGCGTAGCGTGCGACGTACCGGAGCTGCTCGGGGGTGTAACTGTTGAGGGTGTCGACCATCTCCGTCGAGAGGTCGGCCGGCGGCGTCGGTGGCTTGTCGGACATCAGCGATCGCCTCGTGTTAACCAACAGAGCGCGTATTGGCATAGATTTGTTGGTTAATCAGATATCGAGCCGTCACGGGTACGAGGATATTGTAGAGGACTACCTACACGAAACAGGAATCGGTCAGTACAGGTGGTTCATCACCCATACGTATTTGCCCACGGATGTTCCACCATGTAATATGAACGCCCTCTCTATGCGCTGGTCTTCGGAGTTTCGCCAACTACTGTTCATCGGGGTCATGTTACTCACGGCGGTTGCTTTGTCGTATGATTACGTGACAACGGAGGGAATATCAGATGCGTTTTTCGTTATCATCGGAGCCGGTCTGTTGCTTGCAATACTGGTGATTGCTCCTGTAGTGCTAGTTAACCGTAAGCAAGATTCGGACTGATAGGTTCGCACACAGGCTCTCACGGCTGATCCACGCACAAGAACGCGAAACAAATCACCGAGCCGGGATTGCCACACCACTATTAGTGAATAGAAAACTATTCTCGAATAGAACGCACAATCAGATGCCGTCCGGACGGGGAGCGTTCTCGTATTTGACCATCTTCTCGGGCTTGTCAGTGATGGTGTCGTAGATCTGCTGGAGCGTGTCCTCTGCTGCGAGGAGGTTATGATCGTCGAGGAACGCCCGGCCGTCCTCCGTGAGCCCATAGAACTTTCTCGGGTAGCCCTGCCGGCGCTGGTCGTCGTCTAGGGTGACCTCCTTCACGATGCCCTTATCGATCAACTTCTGGATGTGTTTGTAGACGGTAGCGTCGCTCACGCTGGGGTTGAGCTCCTCGAGTTCGTACATCGAGGGGAGCTGGTCAGGATGCTGGAGGATGTTGTTAATCAGCGCGAACCGCGTCTGCTGGGTGACAAAGTGGACGAGTTCCCGTGATTCTGTCCCCTCAGCTGTCCCCGTTTCTGTGCTCATACAACACGATACACGTCCTAGCGACAAGTAGTTTACTCTTGGGTAAATCACTCTGGAGTAAATCGTACCCAACTAAGCTAGTGAATTACTCCGTAAATCATATCGCACGACGCTGAGGGGAGTCATATATGCCCGACGAGGAACCGCCGGTCCCTGAAGAAGTCCTCACTAGTGCGAAGGATCAACTCGACGACGAAGCGATCTCGCTGGCGGACAACGAGGAGATCCTCCACGCCCTTAGCGAACTGACCCCCGTCTACGAAAATGAGCGCTCGTACTTCGTGCTGGGCAACTACGACCGGGAGCCGATTCGACGGCTGAACCTCGTGGTCGACCGGCTCAACCGCAGACAAGACGCCTACGCCTTCCGGATGGTCGACATTCGCGGGGAGTGGGACAACAGCATCCAGAAGTTCTGCCTGATTGCCGACATTGTCACCTACCTCGTTGGCGTCGCTGAGAAGGAACCGAGTGACTTCCTCGTCGAGCAGGGCCTCCTCGTCGGTACGACGGAGTTCTTCGCGAAGAGCCACGTCCTCAAGCGGGTGTATGAGGACGAAGAACACCCCTTCGGCTGGATGTAGGACGGCGTCTTCGAGCTGTTCGAGCAGGAGGGGCGGCTGTATCGCTGGCAGATCGAGGAGGAACTCGTCGATGTGACAGACGACCTCCCGTGACGGCAGTAGAGTCGTAACTGTCTGCGTTAACCAACTCGAGGGATGAACAGGGTGGTCTAGTGGTTAATCGGAACCAGCCGCATCGGCCGGGAGTCTGCCATCCGGTCGCGGGACTCGCCCACGCTTGATTTCGTGATCGACGCGCCGGAGGTGCTTACATCCGCCGGCGGGGGAGCGCTGCTGCCAATCTGGACAGGTACAAGATTCGCCGACAACGTCGACTTCGTACCGGTTCCCGGACGCGGACTGTACCTCGTAGCGGCCACTTTTCGAGAGGAGTGAGACGTCCATCGCTTCGGCGACGGCACGCTTCGTACGGGGCTCGAGATCGTACTGTGACGCTGCGTTCTCGTTGACGACCAGTCGCTCGCGAGCGATGCGGAAGTCCCGCGAGCGTTAGTGAGCGGGACGTCGGTGAGCTTGATCACCGGAAGGGCCAGCGGCGGGTGGGGTGGGCCGGTGAGTACCACACCAATCGGCGATGGGGCTAGTTGTTCAGCAACTGTACTGATGTAGGGCTGAAAGCACCCCGGCACCCAACGCGTCTCGACGACACACGCTCCATGCGACCGACCCTATAGCGAATCGCGATCAATCAGCGTCAGGGAAACTCGTCGTCGTCACCTTCGTCGCACCGTCTTCATAGACACTCTTGCCGTGCCCAACTAGGATTCGCTCTGGGCGGTAGTCGGCGAGGCTCTCCGGCGCCTCGTCGAATTTCTCGCACGTCACGTCCATCCAGTCCGGAAGATGAACGACGATGTCGCCACGGGGCGGGATGTGCCAGAAGCAGCTGCCGAGTACTTGGAGACGATTTGGCAGATATACTTCACGGAAATAGAGCGCCCGGTCTGAATTTTGGGAATAAAACGCCTCATAATTAGTTTCTACGTGGATGAGAAAAGAGAAGCAGAGCGGTGACCATCGGAACAGATAGACCAATGATTGGAACTGTCTGTCCAAAGATAGCTGTCATGATGGCAGTGGCACCAACTATGACACAGCTGGTCAGAATCGAGAACTGACGCCAACGTGGCGTGATTTCGGCGGCATCTGAGAAGATATTTGCTGACCCCGCTCCAAGTATCACTGCGAGCCCGATATTGTAGCTCGCTGTCAAGACCGACAGCATCGAGAAGTACTCACCTGTAATGAATCTATGGCTAGCGACAGTCATCCCTGCGAGCCCAATTACTACCAATAGGAGCCCAAATCCGAACCACTGAGACCACCGACCAGCAGGTGGCTCCGGAACGCTTTCGGAAGGTATACTGCGAACAACCGGCTGGGCGGCGATAAGTAGCTGTAGCCAAACGAATGAGCCGATCCAAACGGCTGCGACGCCAGGTGACCTGAAAATCCCTCTGGTGACTAAACGGATGGGTGTGAGTGTCTCTTGTGGGGACTGGTGTGGGAGCGCGGTGCCGAGGGCAATGACAAAAATGAGTACTAACAGGCCTAAGGATACAGCATCGACAAATCGGGCGAGGGGTCGGCCGACGACACCTGTGACGGAAGCAACGGCCGCACCGAGTTTGGTTGGGCCGCCCCCAGTATGCTCACAGACAGATGAGCCTGTTTCGCCCCGGTGAATCTGTTTATGACATGTTTCGCAAAGAGTCAGAAGGTTCTCTAATTCGTGTGACCCGCCGATACGGCGCGGAAGTATGTGGTGACATTCGAGGCTGGCATCTCCGTACTGGCCGCCCTCTGCGCCACAGTGCTGACATTGAAACTCATCACGGACAAAGGCCGCACGCCTACGTGCGGACCAATCACCGGGAAGTTCAGTCACGGATAGAGCCCGAGTGAGCCGTGCTACAGATTCGGTCCATCCCTGTCCCCCTCAGATCCTCCTCCTCCAAACCCAAGGACTTCAGCGAGCTTAGAGACGACAGAGCCACTATCTGTCTCGTCCTGCTCATCAGCGCTTTCTCGGCCCACTGTTCTATCGATCTCTTCCATCAGCTGGTCAGCCCGCCGTTTCACCGTCTGATTTCCAGCCCGTTTGATTGAGGCCACTTCCTGTTCGAGTGTGGACTGGACACGCTCAACCACAGACCGTTGACGCCGTCGGTAGACAATCATCGTGGCGACACCGACGAGTATTCCACCCGCTGCGCTCCACCCGAGCAAAATGGACCACGTTGGCCGTGACGACGATTGGGCTCGATCCCATGGGTTATCGGCCAGTTCCACCTGCTCGGAGATCTGTGCGTCAAGCCGCTGACCGTTTTGACTGAACTCGATGTCCGCTACTGCCGAAGTCAACTCACGCTCTCCAAGTGTGGACGGAACCACGTTGAACGCGATCGTTACCTTCTCTCCTGGATCGAGCTCCGGTATTACGAACGCGTTCCTCCCTTCTGACCGGATCGAGACGTCGTGGTTACTAGGAGTGACCGTGCTAGCGTAACTACTGGTCTGGATCAGTGTCTTTGCCCCCGACCTGAAGTCGACCCTAATGTCGCTAAGCTTCGCATCGGTGGGCTCGATAGTCAGCCGAACGCGAATCTCCTGTGACGGAGTGGTCTCATCGTAGTCGGCACTCATGACGACAACATCCCTGACGGGTTCCTGAGCGCTGACCGACAACGGGGCACCCATGGCTGACCCGAGCACAAGCGCCACGATGAGGACCGTCGTTGCCTGGTACCTCATTCGTCTGCCACCCCGTCAATGGGTCTCTCACTCGAACTCTCGCCAACCTGGGATGCTGACTGTACTGCGGGAACGAGTTCAGGGAAGGCCGCATGGTGAGACAGGTCGATATCGCTCCCAATGAGCCTATCCAGACTTCCCTGTCGCCATCGTTCCTGAATCACCCTAAACTCGGAGGCATTCTCAAGGCTAACGTTCCCATACAGAACCACCAGTGTCAGCTCGAACGGACTGTCGACCCAGCAGTCACTCAGAACCGTCCCGATGTCGTGGCGGCTGTTGATCGCCTGTAGGTCACTTTCGACTTCCCCAGACATACTCAAGACGCCACTATTCCCCGCCGAAGTCATCGGGATCAGAGTCTTGTCTAACTTGCTGTTCGCCCGGAACGTCCTACTATTATCAAAGTTATCCTCAAGCGGCTCTGACACGATGTCGAGAGCGGTGCTGATCTGCCGGAGGATACTGTCCCTGTCGAGCAGCCCGTCGTCGATGAGATCGAAGAGACTCTCTGCTTCGGTGAGGCTCTTGCGGCTCAGATCTTCCATCGAGTCGATGTTGAGTGGGATGTCACCGACCGACCCGGAGAAATTATCTACCGGGGTGACCCTTTGGCGGCACGTCTCTCGACGCGTCTCGGCAGCGCGAATATCACTCTCCTTCTCACCGATGAGGTCCTCCGCAACCGTTTGACGAGTCCCAAGGAGCTCACAAACGTCCTCCAGCTCCGTCTCCAACTTCGACAGTTCGGTGTCGACGAGTCGTTCGCGGAGCGAAAGGAGGTGCTCGTACTCGTCGAACAACTCTGACAACTCCTCTCGAGTCTCTTGAATACTATCGAGGGTTGCTCGTAGGCGCCTCCGCTCGTTCCGCTCGTACCATGAGGTGTTAGCGATCTGTTCTTCAATCTCGGCCTCAGAGTTGCCTAAGTATGGGTCGATCCCCTGCTCGTATCGGCTCGTATAATCCTCCTCGCTCAGGCCTCGGACATTCGCATCGAGGTCCTCTTCGTTCTTCTCCCAGAGGTCGTCGATTCGCCGTTCGAAAGCGTGATCCTCTAGTTCTGCGTCAATCTGTGCTAAGACGAGATTCAAGAAGGTGTACTTTCCGAGGGCCCGATGGGGAATGAACTGCTCCGGGTCGAAGTCCTCAATACCGTTCTCCGCTGGACTGTCGCTGAAATCGTCGGCCGACACCAACCGCTCGGGGAGGTCGGTAACCACTCGACTCATCCCCTCCTGAATCTCGTCAACTCCGGCGAGCGTCACGTCTAGCACCGAGGTGGCGTCGATGAACTGTGAGCTCCGTCCCGATATCTCTGCGCTGATGTCGTCGATGGTCTCGGGAACTGATCCAGGCTCGAACTCTATCTTGCGAAGTGCGTTGATATTCGCTTCGAGCTGTCCGAGGGCGTCCCGATGTGACTCAAGCTGCTCCCTCTCACGCCGCTGCGCACGGATTTCCTCTCCTGACGTCAGCAAATCGAGCGCCGCCTGTACCGTAGCCCCGATATTGGCGACGTCGATTGTGTACATATCATAATCGAGCTGGTTGTACGTGTTACCAATGTCTCCGGCACTGACCGTCGCAAGCGACAGAATCGCTGAAGCCAGCTTAAAATTAACCCGAGAGAGGTAGCTCTCTCGCCTATCACTGTCGTGTTGTGAGGTGTCAACCCGCTGCTCTTCAATTGGGGCCACGAAGAGCTTGTCAAGTGGTGGCGTGGTGATGTCGACGTAATCCACCGTACTGGCCACAGGCGTTTGAATCGCCTCCGTCGACAGGCCGTCACCGTTCGCTCCTTCGTCTAACCTCTGTAGTGTGGCCAGCGCCTGTAACGTGTTGCTCGAGTTGACGTAGTACTCCGCTTCACCCTCTGGGTCGAGTGCTTGGCCGTCAGTCCGGAGTTCCGACACCGTGACCATCGCGTTCACCCTCACATCGAGGTCGAATTTACTCTCGATACCCTCAGCAGCTCGACGGACAATCGGTGCGAGCAGTGGCAGGATCCCGCTTCCAGTTCCTCCAGATCCTGTACCGACCAACCAGATTGACGCTGACGTGTCCTGCTTGTCGAGCGCAGATCGCATCTCGTTGCCGATACTCCGCTTGACACGCCCGTCGTGTCGCTCCAAGAGGAACCGACCCACGCACGGGTTCCGGGTCGCCCCTTGGATGTTCAGGCTATGGTTTGGACTCAGGTATGGAACTGACGGGTCGTTCTTCGCTTGGTCAAATTCCTTCTTGATCCGGTCGTTCGTGTTGAGCCGAATTCCCTTGAACTCATTCGGAACGGCAGCGCTGTCGATAGTTGCCGACTCGATGGGGATGTACTCGATATCTAAGTCGGGCTCCAAGTGCTCCTCCAGGGAGTGGATCCGCTGTGCGGTTCGGAGCCCACCCGTTCCAACCGGAATGACGAAGAGCTTGTTCCGGGTTGGCTCATTGATCTGCTGTCCATCCGACTCTGTGGCATCGTCGGCACCTTGGTCCGGGTCACCGGCTGCGGTCTGTGGCTTGTGTTCGCTCATATGTGTTAGCCGCCGGGAACGGCCCTGAAACAGGGCACCACGTCTCCGACGTATGTACACGTATGCTGCCTTTCCCCATCACTCCGTTATCCACTATTCGAGGCTCGGTTTGGAAATCCAGGTCTCATCTGGAGTTCTGGAATTACCCCGACTGCTTTCTGGGTGTGCGCATCGTCCTGACTCTGCTCGTCTTGAACAGTTGGACCAGGGACCGTTCCAGCAGGCTGAGGCGTCCGGTCAGAACTCAAACGCTCTGTCAGAACCATTGTTGAGTCGGTCTACTATTGTGTCTCTCATCTACTCGGTCAGTGGTGCTGATAATTGCATTCTTGAATATCGGCAGGGTAGAATTGAAAACGCCTTTTCTCAGAACAACAAATTTTGCGGATCACTTCTCCGTGTATAAGACAATCTCTTAGTCTGAAGACCACTATCGGCATTCATTATAGTATAAAAAATTTTCCCAGACAATCCGTCTTCGGATCAGCCAGTATATCCGCGGCACATAGAAGTAATTGCGATGGCAGTGAACGACTCCGATCCGGCCGACGACGCACAGGCACAAGATGATCTCAATCCGTTCGCGATCAAGGCAGTGAAGGCGGAAGTCGCTGAACAGGCCGAGCACCAGGAGAACTTCCAGACCTCCATGCGCGTTGTGTTCGATCCTGACCCCGAGGCGACCCAAGAGTTCCAGGAAGAACTCATTGGGCTCATCAAGCACCACCTCTCGGAGGAAGATGTTTCTCTGGCAGAAGTCGCGATTGGTCTCTGGGATGAGATTGTCCGCATGGAGGAGATGTTCCGGGAATCTGACGAAGAGGAGTCCTCCTCCAACACCTCCGATGAAGATGATTCAGGTGTCGCGGGGGGCGGATCTTCGGACATCTCGGATACTCTTGAGAAGCTAGCAGATGGAGAGGACGATTCGGAGGCTGGCAATGAGACTGAAGCGGACAGCCCCGACGATCCGGCCTTTCACTGAATCTGCTAAATTCTTTTTTGAGAAGGGAGTGACGACCAGTCATGTGGAGTGTAGATCCGGCGGTGTTCAGATAAGGATCAAGGATGAGGCGGTGCGATTTTTGAGTGGTCAATGCTCGAAATCGCACGCCTCAATAGTGGTAGCGACCGCTTCGAGTTAGGATTTGTGGAGCGAGAGTCGACACCCGAGCCAGTGATGAAGCTCGGTATTCGACTCCATTTGGCTGGACTATCACTTTCGAATACCATCTCTATTCTTGATAGTTTGGGTGTCGAGCGCTGTCGATCCACCGTTCACAATTGGGTGCAGAAGGCTGATTTACAGCCCACAGGTGGTGCCGACCCGGATCACGTTGCGGTTGACGAGACCGTGATCCAACTCAATGACGAACGGTTCTGGCTGTACGCTGCGGTCGATTCCGCACGAACCGCTTGCTGCACGTTAAGCTCTCTCCGACGAGAAATCAAGCGATCACCGAGATGTTTATCGCTGAACTCCGTGAAAAACATCTCGTCGATGACGCGCTCTTTCTCGTCGATTCTGCACCGTGGCTGCAAGCGGCACCTCATCGACACGGCCTCGATTACAGATACGAAAAACATGGTAATCGGAATGCCGTCGAACGTGTCTTTCGAGAACTAAAGTGTCGAACTAACCAGTTCTCAAACTGTTTCAGCCACGCCGAAGCAGACACCGTCGAAAATTGGCTTCAAGCATTCGCTTTCGCATGGAACCAGCTTATCTGAACACTACCCTCTCCGGCAGCCGCTAAATTGAATATGTCCCACCTGTCCCTGTACACGACGCACGGAGCCAAGGCGCTTGGTCGAGTAGCAGACGTCCATCCGGAGGCAGTCCACGAAGCGGTTATAGATGATGATGATGAGCGGTTAATAGAGATATACAATGAGATTCCAGAGACACAGGAAAATTTCCTAGGATTACTCAAAGAACTGAGTTTTGCGTTACCCGAGTTGTTTGGTGAGGAAAATGAGCAGCTACAGGAACTGTTCGAGGGGGTTGACTCCACTGATCGGGAAGATATCGCCGAGATCTATTCAATACTGGCTACATCTAATGTCGATGCAGTCGTCAATAACGTTCCAGAACTTATGGATGCATTAAGTGAAGGGCTTACACCTATGACTATGAAGAAGCTGCTCAGATCCGTTGCTACGATCGTCGACAATCAGCAAGTGGATCTCACTTCCTACCGGGGGATGATGCGTGACTTGTTCAATGATGACTCACTCGATATGGTGGGAGAGGTAATACTGATAGATCTCCTTGCGCGTACACGGTCTACCGTTGATCTGGATCTAAGGGTATCATGATGTCTTCCATGGCGTGAACGCCACAAGTCTCTTCTTGATTTATGGGGTATCTGCTTCGTCACTGCCTTTACGATCTACTCGACCGAACATCACAATGTGGTCCTGATCGAAGAAAATGAACGACAGACTCGAATCCGGATATGATTGTTGTTGCTTCTACGAGAGCAATTTAAAAATTCTTCCCTGAACCGACATTCGCGATAATACAATCCTCAGATAGAACAAATGATGAGATATGCTGGAAAGCATGCTCGGAATGGTCGTAACACAGTCGGGCGGCTTCGGTGGTATGACGATGGTCATGATCATCGGCGTGCTGCTGACCGTCGTGTGGATTGCTGCTGGGTCATCGGACGACAGTACCAGTGACAAAGAGGACGAGGAGGGGGGCCGCGTGGTCCGAGTCCGTCGGGTTCGAGTCCGTCGGCGGCGACGCAAGCGCTGACCGCGCTCACTGCTTTTTTGAAGTAACAGATGTGCTCTGTTGAATCCGCAGAAGGCGGCGGGATAGCGTCGCTCTGAAGGTAGTAGC
>NZ_SGXU01000178.1:0-815 GCF_005435015.1 Halorubrum sp. SP9 | reverse complement strand
CCGCTCGTTTTGTACGATAGCGACGCAGCCGTTCGTATGTCACGTCTCGCCCAGTACGACCGACTCGAGGAACCACAGAAGCGCGGACAGGCGACGGAAGCGATCGTTATCGCGGAACTGGTCGCTCGGGACGTCTCCGTGCTCACGCCAGCGTTCGACAACGAGCCGTACGACCTCGTGGCCGAGGTCGGCGGCGACTTCCACCGGATCCAAGTCAAAACCGCGTACGACAGTAAACGCGACGGTGCGGTGGAGTTCAGAACCAGAAGCGTCCGCGCAAAAAGCGACGGGTACGAGCGCTCGGGATACGAGGGCGAGATCGACTACTTCGCCGCTTTGAACGTCAGAGAAGAGGATGTCTACCTGATCGCGATCGAGGAGGCCGGATCGACGACGACGGCGATCCGGTACGAACCCGCCGCCAACGACAACCGCGCGAACGTCAACTGGCACGCGGAGTATCGGCTTGAGACGGTTCTCGACGACCTCCGGTCGGGGTAATGCGGTAATCTAAAGAACGTCGCTCGTGTACCCGAAATCGACGCGGGCCTTTAGCTTAGTCTGGCTCAAAGCCCTCCGCTCATAACGGAGTGATCGCCGGTTCAAATCCGGCAAGGCCCATCAGTTCCAGCCTCGTTACCGATCGGTCTCCGAAACGACCATCGCCGAAATCCGTCCCTCGAACGGTCCCGCCTACTCCCGCTGGAGCGTCACGTCGGTCGCGGTCTCGTTCGCGAGGTTGTCGCTCACCGGGCACCGCTCTTCGACCGCGGCGGTGAACTCGTCGAGGGTGTCGTCGGCCACGTCGCCGGCGA
>NZ_SGXU01000177.1:569-820 GCF_005435015.1 Halorubrum sp. SP9 | reverse complement strand
CATGGCTACGAGTGACATACATATCTCAATATAAATATGTGGTTGTTAGAAACTCACACTGAGCGCACCCCATCGATGTTATCGTATGAATGAGTATGAAGACTGAACACAACCGAACATGGGAATGCCAGCTGCGAACAGACGGCCTCAGTTATCGGGTTCAATCTCCGTGATCAGTACCTTCGTGAGTCCCTCCTCGATAACGAGATCGAATGGAAGGTTCGCCGCACTTCGCTCGATAAACCGAGTCA
>NZ_SGXU01000177.1:0-535 GCF_005435015.1 Halorubrum sp. SP9 | reverse complement strand
AACACGACGTGATACCGGTTGTCGTCACTACGACGAACACTCAAAAATCCGCATAGTGAAAGCCACTCAAGTAACTCATCGAGCGTCTCAAATTCACCGTCGTATTCGTGAGCGTGATACTCTGAGACTTGATCCGCCTTCGTCAAGAAGTCGGGATCCGGTTCGCCGTCGGCGTCAGAAACGTAATCAAGGAAGCAGTGGAGGAAATCGACATCGAGCAGGACGTGTTCACCACCCGAGAGCATTTTGTGATAATCGCCGAGTTTTGTCCCCGCGTCAGTCGTCGCAGCTTGGTAATTAGCAGCATAGAAGGTCAACGCACGCCGTAACAGCTCGCTTTGTCCGTGGCCGGTTCGCTCGGTGAGATCATCAAGCGCCTCTTTCGCATCTTCATCAAGTGACACAGTCACACGATCGATCGCCATATGCGACCGGCCTCACCCGGAACGTGAATAGTCAACGGTTCCCACAACAGTATGATGAATTTGAATCAAGTGACGTATAGGTGATAGCACCGGCCATCAGGGCTTATAAT
>NZ_SGXU01000176.1:0-823 GCF_005435015.1 Halorubrum sp. SP9 | reverse complement strand
GAGCCTCACGTTCTTTTTCGAGTTCGTCACGGAGGTCCTCAACCGTCTGCCGCAACCATGCGAGTTCCTCGGCGGTTGGGTCTTGGGCGGTGCTCATACGCTGCCACCACTCTTCCGGAACCAATTCGGTGGATTCTTCCAGCCGATTTCGTCATCTTCGATTCGACAGTCGGGACTACCAACCGGTTTGATACCGTTGCCAAGGACGTAACTTGGCGGTGTTACCTGTTCCATCTAACCAGGGTCTCCCTCTCGAGAAACCAAGGCTGAGGTATGGCCGGATATGGGAGGCCGTCGCAACCGCGGAACTTGTTCTCCGAGGCCCATCGTAGAGGTCAGCGCTGTCGTCATATTTGATGGTCAGTGGAGGTTTAGGTAAAAGGGTTAGCCCCCACCCCCCTACTTATACCCCTACTGCTGACCCATTCAGCGTGGGGCTAATTCGCCACACTTCCTTCACGCTCACAGCTCTATTTCTCCAATTGTGTGTGACTGACCACGCTTGTCTGCGTCACAAAGCCTTGCGACCTCGGTGGGTTGTGCGTCTGGGTGGAGGCAGCTGGGATGTACCCACGCCGATAATCCTCGAGTTTCTTCGAGCGACTCATCGAACTGGATTCTTCCCTCCGACCCTGGACCCCTCCAACGAACGTACGCCTCATCGACGACTTCAAAAACACAGATGATTGCCGGGAGTAGGAAGTTACAGATTTTTCCATCGACATCTTCAGTCTGCTGCGCCACTTTAGACTCGTTATCGATGTTCCCCAAGAGATGCTCGAGTATCGGTTCTAAACTACTCCACTTGCCGGATGGGATTGGG
>NZ_SGXU01000175.1:0-825 GCF_005435015.1 Halorubrum sp. SP9 | reverse complement strand
CCTCGACAGCATTGACTTGCGGGTCGTCCACACTGGTCGCCACAAGCGCATCACCGCCGATGGTGAGTGTTGTTTGGCCGTCAACGGCGACGACTGGTTCGAGCAATTGCCGGAGATGTGCCCGTGGTACGTCCACCTCAAGGTGTGGTGGGCTCGGTGATGACGTCGGGAGCCACGAGCGCATTACCACAACAAGTTAGTTATCACACATATACTTTGAGATTCAGCGTGGTATTTGCCCAGAGTCACCTGCGGCCCTCACAGCGAAATGAGGGTCTCTACCGCAAACTAATGGCTGTGCCAGATTGAGGGAGGATCTGGCCAAACGTCTACCCTGTGACGGTCGAGGTGGCACTATCGGCGTCTTGTTGACTGTTGTTGGGTTTGCTACGGTCGCATTCTCTCTGAACTGTGGACGACCTCGTAGGGTGTCACGTCGGATGCCATCGGTGAGATACGACCGTCTTATATCGCTGTCTGAACCGTGAGCTGGAGCAGTTGTGGAAGCAATACGCTGATCGCAATTTGGCTCCACATTGTGAACGTTGCTGGATAGACACGTGTGTCTCGAACTTCTTTGAGGCGGCGCCGCGCATCGTCTAACTTGTCTTGATCGACAACTTTTGAGTTGTTAATATCGTACGGGTTTTCGATTGCCTGATGGAGTTCAGCCTCTAGTTCCCGGATTCGTCGCTCCTTCTGTGCCGACATGAGCTGGTGGATGGTGTACATCGAGTACGCAATCGAGAGCAGCCCAACGAACCACGCAGCCGAAAAGAAGACCAGCTCAAACAGACCAGGCACGTACCCATCTACCGAAAGCAG
>NZ_SGXU01000174.1:0-836 GCF_005435015.1 Halorubrum sp. SP9 | reverse complement strand
AAGTCTGTATTCCCGGCCGACTCGTCGCGTCTACCGGATGACCCGGACACATGGCGCTTCGAGACGAGCTGACACGAACCGGAGACGGTAGACAGCTCCTCGCGGACCCGACCGATCACTTTCGGGTCCGTGGTCCAGAACGCCAACACGTCAGCGTTCGGGCGGGAACGGACACTGCTCAGTTGTGTGTCTGTCCGCATGAGTACGTCGCGAACCGAGGCTAGCGACCGGTCTGGTGTATCTCTCATCCGCACGGAAATTTCGTGGACGCTGCTATCGATCGAGGCAATACTGTCGAGTTCGATGCCCGGCGTCGCCGCGACGTAGTCACGAAATGCGGTCTCGGTGTAGCCGTCGACGCGACCGGTTAGGTGAAAGTTTTCCCTACCTGTTAGCGCGACGTGTTCGACGACGATTGTACCGGACGTCGAGAGGCCCGGGAAGAGCGGCGACGGATCCTGACATTCGAAGTCGAAGGCGATCGGTGCGTTCGACGCGCTCGCGGACTCAAGCGTTGACAGCCGCATTCCGGCGGCGTCCGCAACCGCACCAACTGCTTGTCGTTCTGGTTCGGCGAAGCGCTCGGCATCTGTACTGATGAACTCGGCGATCGCGTGGACGGTCCCACAATGGCTCACCGGAACCGCGAGCGATTCCCGGTAACCGAAATGGAGCAGTCGGTTGAGCCACTCGCCGTGAGCTCCTCCGGTCGCTTGTCCGTCGACGATACGCTGTGGTTCGTTTTGTGAGGCAGCGGTGATCGCGGGGAACGTCTGCCTGGCGCTTTCGTACAGCTTCGCCGGTCCACCTGCCTCGGACACTTCGACCGGGTCAAT
>NZ_SGXU01000173.1:0-838 GCF_005435015.1 Halorubrum sp. SP9 | reverse complement strand
TAGAGGTCGTTCGTGGTATCAGCACACAAAAGAAGCTCTGTCTGTACGCAACCGCAGCGGTTGCGTCCCAAACTGACGGTGGGAGCGCCAGGAGTACGACCGGCTATCGTGTGTATCAATATCTGACTGATGCTATTGACACGGATCAGTACCACCAGGAAACGTACGTGAATAAGATGAAAGAACTCACGACGTACTCTCTGGTCGACTTCGAGCGACGGAGCCACGGGCCCAGCTCGGGGATGTTCCTCGAGTTCCAGTTTGGCGAAAGTCCAGGGACAATTCTCGAGACACTCCGTGAAGACTCGCGTATTGAAGCGATTTCTGAAGAGGAGGTTACCTCCGTGGTCAAAGCGCAGATCCGAAACCAGACGTAGACATTTCAGTTATTGATGTGGTCTTTTGCGGCACGGTGTCCCCTGTTTTATGAGACTTTTCCATTATGTCTGATAGACACCCCTCTATCGATGTGTTCGATGGGTGGGCTATCGTGCTCTTCCACCCCGGTTATGAGACTTTTCCATTATGTCTGATAGACACCCCTCTATCGATGTGTTCATCGTGTCGGCTATCGACTCACCCATCCCGCTTATGAGCCTTTTCCATGATTTCCAATAGACACCCCTCTATCGATGTGTTCGATGTGTCGGCTATTGTGCTCTCCCACCCCGGTTATGGGACTTTTCCATTATGTCTGATAGACACCCCTCTATCGATGTGTATCCGGAGTTTGTTATCAGGTCTCACTTGATATCTGAGTAACTCATCCACGGGTGTTTAGTTATTTTCCATTGTTTCCGATAGACACCCCTCTATCGATGTGTGATTCTCCATGAGA
>NZ_SGXU01000172.1:0-847 GCF_005435015.1 Halorubrum sp. SP9 | reverse complement strand
CTGCATCCCCCAGTTGACTGCGGCGAGCTGGTACGGTTCGAGCCGAACCAGTGAGTTCGAGATGCTCAGTAGCTGGCCTTGTTCGTGGGCGATCTGAAGCTGGAGGGCCTGGGAACGCAGGTCGAACCACTCAGCAGAGACGGCTTCGTGGTCTGGATGCAGTCGATCGGCTGACGCTGGTTCCAGCTCGCCGAGTTGGTCGGGTTTTGATTCAATCCTGACATCGTCAATACAGACGGTCTTCACACCTGCATCTTCGACGTACGCTCGCAGGTACTCAATATCGCCGACTGAGTATGTTTTGATGACCTCGGCCGAAGTACCGTTCAGGCGTATCGAGTCGCCAGGATTGAACGAATTCATTGCCCTTCTACTGGGCTTGATGACGATGTCTCATTCTGTTCTTCCGCCTCTGTATCAGACATATGTTGACGAAATGCTCGGTCGAACGTATAGTCCTCGAGTAGATTTGCTTCGCTCGCGTTGTGGTCGCTCATTTCCGTCCTGTCTTTTGTATTTATCCTGAAATTATTTCTCCCGACTTCGTCGAAGGCAACGTAGAATACCTTGTCCTCCTCAACGATATACCCGGCAAAAATATCGACCTGCCCATCCTGATACTGTTCCGTGAACAGCCGATATTTCCAGGGTTTCTTGTTGTTTTGGTTCGCTTTCTTGACCTGTACCCGGAGGAGTTCGTCGCCTTTGTCAGCAACGAGGTCGTATTTGTACAACCCGTGGGTGTAGGACACTCGACATCCTTGACGAACAAGATGGGCTGCGACAGCGAGTTCGGCTTCTTCACCGTCTACGTGACCTGTATTACGCTTCATATCTACGCTCGCCT
>NZ_SGXU01000171.1:0-849 GCF_005435015.1 Halorubrum sp. SP9 | reverse complement strand
GACGATCACGTTCTATGCCTTCACGGCCGTCATCGTTGGCGGCACCGCCAACAACAAGGGCGTCATCCTCGGTACCGCGTTCTTTTGGGGTATCCGCAACGGAACGCGGTTCATCGACGTACCGTCTCAGTACTCCATTCAACTCGCAGCAGCTCGCCTCATGCTGATCGGTATCGTGCTGATACTCATCCTGTACTACCGGCCCGAGGGCCTTCTCGGCGAACAGGACTACGACATCCCGCTACCGTCACGGGACACTTCCGGAGGGACCGACGATGTCTGAACAAAACACACCAACCCCGACATCCGACGCAACGCAAACGGAGAACGCGGACCAGAGAACCGGTCGCGACGCGATTCTCCGTATCGAAGAGGTCACAAAACAGTTTGGTGGCATCACCGCGCTTGACAGCGTTAATCTGAGGGTCGACTCCGGAATCACCGGTCTCATCGGCCCGAACGGTGCCGGTAAAACGACTCTGTTCAATTGCCTCACCGGCTTCCACAAGCCGGATAACGGGCGAATCCGCCTCTACGAGACGGACATCACTGGCAGAGAGCCGCCAGCTATCGCCCAGCAAGGCATGGTTCGGACGTTTCAAATTCCGCGCGAACTCGCCGATATGACCGTGTTCGAGAATCTGCTTCTCGCTCCGATGAACCAGCACGGTGAACGGCTCCGTGGGGCGTGGGCCCGGGGAGACCAGTTCGTAGAGGAAGAACAGGCGATCCGAGAGCGTGCTCGCGAAATCGCGACATTCTTCGAGATCGACCACCTACTCAATGAACCCGCTGGCAGTCTTTCGGGAGGTCAGCGGAAACTCCTCGAAATCGCTCGAGCACTATTGA